>JASMTL010000135.1:0-20353 GCA_041694315.1 Methanosarcinaceae archaeon
AACATGTTTCACTCCAGTTTAGCGTGGCGTGATTTAAGATCTGCTTCTGATGCACCTGTGATATAGATCAATTCTGCAATAAGGGCATCAAGGAATACAAGAGAAGAAATTTCAAAGGAAGTTCCCAGAGGTGTGAGGTGGGAATATTCTCCTCTCATGTGTCTTTCAAGATAACCACCGGTATCTTCCTTGCTGCGTCCATGTATTTCCAGGGTTGCATCTGATATATGGCCAAGTGTGGAATCCTTGTTGGAGGTTACTGTTATCAGAGTCGCTCCGATATCCTTAGCAATTCTTCCCAGATCGGATATTGAACGTGTTTCTCCTGAGCCGGAAATGGCAATTACTACATCGTTCTTGTGTACTGCAGGGGTTGTAGATTCTCCTACAACATAACTTGTAAATCCCAGGTGCATGAGCCGCATAGCAAAAGCTTTCCCAACAAGGCCTGACCTTCCAGCTCCTGTTATAAATATGGAATCTGCATTCATTATGTACTCAATGGTTTTCTTGATACTTTCCTTGTCAAGCCTCTGTGCTATGTCCTTTATGTGATCAGCCATCAATTCCATGGATAATGTGAGGTGTTCACATTCATTACAGGTATTCATTCTCTTTATTTCTCCTGTTTTTCTTTACTGCTATCCTTGTAATTTATGTTTTTTACTTTCCAGTCATCAATTTCTTCGAGATGTTCAGTTAACCGGGTGATGTCTGAATCATCCCCGTTCCAGTATATATCTATTTTTACATCTCTCTGTTGCAATTTTCTGACTATGTGTTCTGCAAAAAAGAAAAGGGCCTTTTTGTTATAGAAGGGTATGTGGAATGTAGCCCTGTAACCACCTTCACATTTAGCATAGGATACCAATACATATCCATGACTTTCATATTCTGTTATTTTCTCAAAAGGACAAACAATTTCCACTTCATGGACAGCGGATTTATCTATCAGGGAAATAGAAATAAGGATTCTTCCAACCACGACTTCAGGAGTTTGCCTGCCGAACCACACCGCTATTTTTCCATAGGTACAAATGACATTGACGTCATCTCTCCCCATTTCATAAGATGAAAGGGATTGGTTGCTGGTATTTTCCTTTATGTCTTTTTCTATGGATTCCATAGCTTAAACAACGCTTATCTGTTTGAGGATACCAATGCTGTAATCATATCCCTGTCTTTCTTGAGGGTCTTGAGCTGATCGGCCGGACCAATAAGGGTCAGTCTGCCTTTTGGGCCTTTGTTGAAAATTTTTCCCAAAAAAGACTTTGTTTCGTGGGCTGGATATGTCTCCATTTCGATACCTGAGAATTCATCAGGTGCTATTTGTGTCATTGTCATCTCGATAAGATTGGCTTCTTCCTCAGGACTGAGTCCTCTTTCGAGTACAAGGATTTTGCCGTTTTTGACTTCATCAATGATGAAACGAACCTTTTCCACAGGGCTCATCCTTGCAAGACGATCCTCTGAAAGTAAATCCATTTGAATACCCTGCATTTCAAATCACCCAAATCTCTTTGCAATTTCCTCATAAAGAGTATCAATGTTCTTTCCTTCAAGGGCAGATATGGCAACGAGTGGATGCTGGGGGAAGGCTTCCCTTATTGTTGAAGGCGATGAATCTTCACGATCGATCTTGTTGGCAGCGATTAAGAGCGGAAGGCCGCGAGCTTCCATATTTCCTATGACCGTGACATTTACCTGTGTAAACGGATCCTCGGTTGCATCCATTACAAGGATTATACCGTCAAGATTTTCCAGCCATTTGACCGCTTCAATAACTCCTTCGGTGGCTTCCTTTGCTCTGCGTTTAGATTCTGCTTCGGTCATTCCCTGCTCCATGAATTCATGGAAATCTATCTTTGTGGCAAGGCCGGGAGTATCTATAATATCAAGTGACAGTGAATTACCATTGCCTTTGATCGTTACCCCTTCTCTCCTCCTGGCACGGCGTGTTTCATGTGCGACATTGGATACTGATCCCATAGCATCTCCTGTCCAATCACGGAGTATGCGGTTTGCAAGGGTGGTCTTTCCTGCATTTGGGGGTCCATAAATGCCAATCCTTGCACTTTTTTTATTGAGCAGTTTCTTCAAGAAACCGGTGAAGTTTCTTTTCAATGATCTTATTACTCCCATCTATTTCCTCCATTTATAATGTGGGAATTGTCCTCATGGTTTCTGATATTATCATTATATAAATAAGCGTCTGTTTTTTTAATTCAGGCACTTTCCTCTGTAGTGGCAATGGACATATTTATAGCAGTCTCAGCAATATTAGTCCCGTATTCTGCTGTCCTCTCTATACTATCCGCCACGGTTCCCAGTCCAACTACAGTCCCTACATCTTTTAGTTTCATAAAGGATGCATTGAGTCTGTCAACATCGTTTTTTATGTGCTGTATGTTATCAATGGTTTTATTCGCCAGTTTCACATCACAACCATAGAGGGCATCAATTGCCTTTTCCACAGTGCTGCGTGCATCCTCACTCGCCTTTTCTATAGGTTCCATTATTTCTTCGGGGACAGGCCCTTGCAGTTTTCTGGTAACTCCTGCGATTCTGTGGGCATGGTCTGCAATCCTTTCCAGGGAACTTGCAACAAGTCGGAAATCATGATATTCATCAATGGATGTCTCTGTGGTATCGGCAAGACGTGTGCCTCTGAACAGGGAGCGGAACTGTTTTGAGATAAGCAAAAACAATCTGTCCACTTCATCATCCCTGAGCATCACATCAAGTGCAAGGTCTTTTTCACCGGTCCTGAGGGACTGGATGGCGTCCTTGTGCATAGAAGTGGAAATAAGGTACATCCTACGGATACTTTTTTTAATGGAAACTTCTTCAGGGTTTAGTAAATCCTGTATGAGGACACTTTTGGAAGTTTCCTCGATGATTTCAGGGCCAATCAATTTGTGGCAAACTTCTCGTATTATTTTTTTCTGCTCGGCAAGTATTCTTGGGGAAACAAGTTCGATAAGATCATAACCGGCAACATAGGCGGCAATTATGTTACGTATCAGTCCTTCTCCCCTGTAATTGCTGATTTCCATCTTACGTTTTTTGGGTTTCGTTGTGGTATCCAGAGTGGCTATATTAAGGGACCCGTCAGGTTGGTTTCTGACGGATACTCTGGAGCCGGCTTCAACTCCCATTCTCTGTGCCCAGGGTTTTGGGAGGGAGATAATGTATGTAGAACCTCCGGTTTGCTGTACTTTTCTCGTTTCTATATCCATCCCTCAATTAATTCATCATCACTATATATG
The DNA here is from genome assembly GCA_041694315.1 of Methanosarcinaceae archaeon. Classification (GTDB taxonomy): domain Archaea; phylum Halobacteriota; class Methanosarcinia; order Methanosarcinales; family Methanosarcinaceae; genus Methanohalophilus. The sequence continues at coordinate 3,270 of JASMTL010000135.1, forward strand.
CGTATATAGATGGATTCATTGTATATATGTCCATCGTATATATTTTTCATTCAATAGATTCTCTGTACCCGTATTTTCCAATAAGGGGTACAAAAATGACACTGCCAAGACTTTCCTCTGTAAAAGTCCCCTCATCAAGTTTGTGGGCCAGAATCAGGTTTTGCATGTATTTGCCAACAGGAATAACCATAATTCCGCCAGATAGGAGTTGCTCTTTGAGAGGTTGAGGTATAGATGGAGCTGCAGAAGTTACGCATATACGTTCATATGGAGCCTGTGGGGGATAACCGAGGGTACCGTCGGCTTCTATGACCGTAACATTTGTGTAACCCGCGTTTTTAAGGTTAATTTCGGCAAACTGCTTTAAAAAAGGGATTCTTTCAATGCTGTATATATGGCCCTCTTTGCCTACCATTTCGGCCATCACAGCAGCATTGTATCCGGAACCGGTCCCGATTTCAAGGATCTTCATGCCTTTCTCTATATTCAGGACATCACACATTATAGCTACCATATGAGGTGCTGAAATTGTTTGCCTGTTCCCTATCGGTAAAGGGGAGTCAATATATGCATAATTCTTGAGATCTTCGGAAACAAAAAGGTGCCTGGGAACTTTCCCCATAGCTTCAAGCACCTGTTTTCCAATTCCTTCTTCTCTGATCTGGTTTACCAGTTCCTTACGTTTCTCTTCATACTCCAAGCGGTCCTGCCCCCTCCCCATCCTTTCTTATAGGCCACCCTGCCGAAGATTCTTTTTATATACTTGGCTTCTACCTTGTCTCCCCTTTTGAACCTGAATTTTCCTCCACGTATCTTTATTCTTGTGATCCTGAAGCGTTCTCCCCCAGCTTCGTATTCCATACCTACTTCAAAAATTTCTTCTCCTGGTACTCTTTTTGTGTAGGGGTTGGTGTTTCCTATGGATTGTACGGATATTTTGACATCGACTTCATCAATTGCACGTGCCCAGATGGTTTCAACATCTGCAATCTTTGCGTATTCTTCACGTTTTGTGGGTGTTTCGATGGAAGTGATTTGTATGGGGTATACGTCTTCACCGTTCTGGTCTTCCACAACCAATTCTTCATTTGTTGTGACAACCTGTGTCTCTTCAAAAAGTGCATTTGTCTTGAAAGATTCATCCCCTCTACTGATAACTATTCTTACCGGGATGGTCTTCTCTGTCTCGGTCTCTGTGGGATGTACATCACCGCATATCTGGCACCGGACAAGCATGTTCTGTCCATCCTTCAGTACGTCGTGCCACACGAATTCCTGTGGTGAACAAGCAGGGCATGTGGTCTCGATCTCTTCACTCATAATCGCCAGTTAGGTTTGTGGGTATATATCTAATTGATGCTTATTGGTTATTGGCGGCTGCATGGGCGGCTATGAATTCCCTGAGTAGCTTTGCACCGAGTAGGGCTGTCTCTCCCCTGTCATAGTCAGGAGCAATTTCCATAATATCAAAACCAATAGTATGTGGGGCAAAAACATGTATCAGGTCCCTGACCTGCCAGGGATCAAGACCAAAGGGTTCAGGAGTACCTGTTGCCGGGGCATAAGCAGGATCGAGACAGTCCATGTCCAGGGAAAGGTAGAACTGTGAGGTTCCTATTTCTTTCATAACTTTTGCAGCAAGTTTTTTGGCAGAGTATTCTTTAACATTTTCCGGCGTGTAATAGGATATGTTATTATCTTTTGCAAAATCCCATTCGTCCCGGGGTCCGCTTCTTGTTCCAATGCATGCATACCTGTCGGTGGCCTCTTCTAAGATATGCCGGCTGACGCACGCATGGTTATTTCTCACTCCACCAAATTCTTCCCGCAGGTCAAAATGAGCATCCAGTACGATCACTCCAATGTCATCATTGTCTTTTGCACATGCTTTTACGGTGGAAAGGGTAAGGGAGTGTTCCCCCCCCATCATTATAGGAACCTTTTCATTTTTTACTATGTCCCTGGTATCATAGTAAAGGTCCCTGAGGGTTTCATCAACGGAAGAATAAACTTCAAGATTACCTGCATCATGAATTGGAATCGATGTGAGGTCTATATCAAAAAAAGAATTGTAACTTTCAAAATTTTCAGACGCCTGTCTCATAGCATCCGGAGCCCTGCGGCTTCCCGGCCTGTAAGAGGAAGTCCCGTCAAAAGGGACTCCGAATACAATATATTTTGCAGCCCCGTAATCCCACAGGGCATCCATCATAAGGGGCTGGTAGAACATTTAATTATTTAACGAAGGTCAATCTTCATTTTACCCATGGAAGTTATATATGAAATGTCTGCTCCTTCGCTGATCCTGTCTTTATATTCTTTGGGAATCGGGAGTTCGAAGGTGGAATAGTCTTCCATATCCATGAGCTGGGCAATGTCTCCTGTAATTGAAAGGACCTGTGCACTTTTTCTTTCAACAATAGGCACAAAGGTCTTTGAGGAAACAGAGCTTACGATTGAACGTTTTTGACCATCGAAGATACCTACTGCGTCAATCCTTGCTTTAGCAGAACCGTGCTTTCCGGGTTTGGATTTTGAAAGGGCCTTGATAACGCATGGTTCGTCATCGATAAGTACGTATTTGCCTTCCTTGAGTTCCTTTACTTCAACCTGTTGTTTCATGTGATTAATACTCCTTTGATAAATTATGAACATTTGATAGTCAGGGGTATAATTTTCGGTTCCCTTATATCAACTTAACGAACTGATTCATCGTAATCAATGGCTTTTTCCATTTCCAGTAATTTTTTCTTTAATTCTGTACCACCTGCATAGCCACCTATTCCCTTTTTAGCAACTACTCTGTGACAGGGTATTACTAGCGGATAGGGATTTTTGTTGAGCGCCCGGCCGACTGCCCGACTGGCTTTGATTTTACCAATGTCTTCTGCCAGTTGCCCGTAGGTGCGTGTTTGTCCGTAAGGGATTTTACGGGTGGCTTCCAGAACTTCCCTCTGAAACTTTGTAAGATGTGTAAGGTCCGGGTCATATTTCATGAAATCCACATACTCACCTGCGAGGTATCTCATTATATCATGGCAAAGGTTTTGCATATTCATTTTTTGCCTTCAAAAATATCCTTCTCGATTTGTTTGCGCTGCTTGCGCATTTTTCTCCAGCCGATGCTGTGGTATCCGATTATGGTTACGATTAGTATGATTGCACCTATCATGTAAGGTAAAGTGGATTTAAGGAGAAGGGGATTGATGTTGTCACGTTGTTCATAACTGGGATACATGATATCCGAGCGGTCAGTACTGTGGCCCAGTCCCAGGGCATGTCCTACTTCATGCTTGGAAACCTCCTGCATGTTTGCATCGCCGTATTGTACCCAGGAAAAACCCTGATAATTTCCGACCTCCAGCACGATTTCAGCATGCAGGTATTTGTTCCCCACAACGGTGGGTCTACAGTACCCGGCCACTCCTTCATCGGCTCCTTCTACCTTTTCAAGATTTTCCACCCAGCGAACATTTATGTCAGAGTCAGGATTGTCGATGATTTTGAACTCAGGCCGGTAACTGAGAGCTCCGTTGCCACCCTTTTCCCAGTAATCCAGAGCAATTTCTACCTGTTCTCTGTAGGTAGGGCTGTAGTGTTCAGGCGTATCCTTATCATCTATATATACTGTTATGGGGCTGTGATCCCAGGGTTTGTCTGATATCTTTTCAATACCTGCAAGGGAGGTACCAGTGAAAAATATCATGACGACAAGTAGTACGAAAAGGATTTTTCTAGCCGGTATTTTCATGCCAACCAATAATCTCCCATCAAAAATAAAGATTGCCCGGGGCACAATTATATTTTAATAGGAGCAGAATTATTTTCTTTCTATGTTTAAAAAGTCATTGATCTTGATCACTACCCTTCTTATACTCATTTCGTGTGGATGTCTTTCTTCAGATGAGAACCGGATTGTGAATTCGACCACAACGGTTGCCAGCGTGATAGATGGGGATACTTTTGTGACGGATTCCGGAGAGAAAGTAAGACTAATCGGGATAGATACGCCGGAGGTGGATGAACCCTATTATACCGAGGCAAAAGATTATTTGTCCACCCGGATTGAAGGTAAGCAGGTTTTGCTGGAAGGGGATAGCAGTAATCGGGATACATATGGGCGTCTCTTGAGATATATATGGCTTGACGGTGAACTGGTAAACAGGGAGCTTGTGGAAAAAGGTTTGGCTCTGTCCAGGCTTTATGATCCTGACACAAAGTACCAGCATATTTTCAATGAGGCACAACAACGGGCAAGAAATGAGCAGGTGGGAATCTGGTCCTATCTGGCAAACAGTGACACAGCAGTAATCTCTTACCTGGAAGCAGAGAACTATGTAGGCCAGGTGAGAACTGTCAAGGGTACAGTGGTATCAACGACCAAAAATGAAGAGGATGGTATAATCTATCTAAATTTCCATGACCCTTATAAAGGCTACTTCACTGTAATTATATGGCAGGACAGCTGGTCAAACTTCCCCCAATCTCCTGATACTTACTATGAGGGTAAGGATGTGCTGGTGACAGGTAAGATCAAGGATTACAAGGGCACACCTGAAATCGAGGTGAGTAATGGCTCACAGATTGAAATTGTGAGGTGAATTACAGGGGGTCTTTTTTGGATTCCTTTTACACAGTTGTTTAATGGTTGCAGTGTAGCATTGCCTTAATTTCCTTGATATTTTTTTGAAATCGAAATAGCAATAGTCATTATTGTATCTAATAGTAAAATAGCAAGAATACTGCCTATTATGTAACCGGGAATCATAAAGTATGAATCATAATCTCCCGAGTTTGGATGGAGGTATTCAGCTAAATAATATTATATTGTATTAATTATCAAAACTATAAGTGCTACAGTTGACATTTTGTTAATGGATGGTTTGTATGACATTGTGTCCCTTATGATTTAAATTTATAAGAAATTTAGTATAATATATTATGAAAATGCTTTTATCATTAGTACTACATTCCCATAGTTGGATGTCTCTGCCGTTATTTTCCATGAAGGATAGTATGTAATCTCACCTTCGTACTCATAGGGATAGTCATCAAAGAGGCTGAAATAAACAAATTCAATATCTATGATATTGATTCTTCCTAATGAAGACATTGGATAATTTCCCCTAGATGTGATGAAATTACCGTTTTCTATTTGTTGTAATATATGCTTCTTTGTATTGTCGGTTTTCACCTGTCCAATACTATGAAGTTTACATTTATTTGTCCTGATTTTTACGATATTATCATTGTTAATAAGAAAACAAATATCAACCCTTGAATTATCAAAGTCTTTAATAGAGTTAGCAAATTCAACGTAAAGGATATCTGAAGATGCTCTGCCCTGCATGAGAGGTAATTGGTCTACTGGCAATTCAGGTACTTCTGTTTTCAGGTTGACTCCGTAGTAGAGTGTGGTGAATGCAAGTGAACTTATTATAAAACCTATGATCAATGTAATTACAATTTTTCTTGTGCGGTCCATTCAACCACCTCAAAAAAGGTAGGGGTTATTCAGTAACCCCATCTACATATTTGGTTACATTGTTGCCATGGCTATCTGTACCTCTGAATATCCATACTGGTTTATAGAAAGCCTGTTCTTTTCCAGAGTTATCGGAAAAAAACCCTATTTTCATTTCGTTAATTTCTGTCATAGGGTTATCTATGCCAGCCGATTTTCTGATAATCTTACCTTTCTGTAAATTCTTTATTGCAGTATTTGCATCAATTATTTTTATTCTCCCGGCTGGCTCCAAATCTCTCCAGCTTTTGAAAAAGTAAATTACCTTTCCATTTTCGCCCAGTGAGACAGTTATAGTGTCTCCCGGGCCCACCACGGGCAAATTACCCAAACGACGATTATATGATACCTCCACAAGAACAGGTTCTTTACTTTCAATAATATTTTCACCTGTGCTAGTGTTTATTGTTTTCATGTAAAGAGTCTGTATATCGCTTATATGTGCATCTTCAGGCATGTAACCATTGTCCTGAAGATATTGGTTTGAGATATTTTTGGCTTCATCCTTTGAAGGAATCAATTTTTTTGGAGTAATTATGTTAGGCTCACTTTTATCGATTCTTTCTTCTTTTATTACTTTGTAATATGGAATGGTATTGTTTACGTTAGGAGCTTGTGCATTTATAACGATATCTTCTTCTACTCCAAGTTCTCCAGTAATACCTGTCTCTGTATTTGGTACGAAATGAAGGACAGCGACTCCCAAAACAAGGAGTAAAAAAGCTGAGATTAATATCTTCTTCATTTTAGCACCACCATGAAAGGTATGAATAGGATGAGTCATTTGGACTTTCGTCTGGTTCCATACTACCTTGGCCATTGAGATGATCGTATGACATTTGTGCTCCAGTATCAGTTATTATGACGGCTTTGACACTACTCCCAAAAGATGCTTTTGTAGCATGGTAGTAAGAATCTGCAATTGTTTCATCGTTGTTTATTGCTTCTTCAAAAAATTCATCTATCAAATCTGTTGAAACATAACTTGTAGTGCTGAAACCCATGATGCCGTGTGAACTATCCAAAGCCTTTGCCCAATCGGAAGAATCATCCAATATGTGACAACTGTGAAGAAATACCCATTCGTTATCTTTATCCCATTTATATTCTACATCCTGTGCTCTTACATCTTTTACATCTGGGCCAGGTAACCAGTTGCGTAATGCTAATTCTGTACCTGTATCATCCACGCCGTGCCCAAGATGGAAATGGAAATCTGCTTCATCCAATCCTTCATATCCACCAGTACTTGTCCCAAAATCAGATTCATCTACGTTATATTCATTTTCATAAAATTCTTCATTCCAACCTGCTATATCATGTAGCCAATATTCAATTCTTTCATATTCCTTTTGGCCCCAAGGATCAAGATCAGATAATGTTATGTATTCCTCAATAGTTGTCACCGAATATTCGTATGCAACTGCTCCGGATATTGTTGAAAGGCTTAAACAAATGAGTAGCATTAAGCCCGTACCGTATCTTATTTTTGTTTTCATCGTTTATTTACCTCTTTGATTTTACTCCAGAGGTAAAGCTATGTTTATATAATGTAAAAGGCAAACTAGCTCTGCCTCTGGGCCAATGTGGAGTTCTGGTTGGTTAATATTCATTGGAACTCCACATTGTAAATAAATCATATGGACATGTTACTTATTACTTGTGCTGGTATAACTTTATCACATGCATTAATATTAATCAGTTAGATTAATCCAGTATATTTTATCCCGGAAGTCACACAAGTCCCAGTACCGGACGAAAAATATTAATCGGCTTCTGTTACTTTATCCAGTATGGAAAACAAACTGGCGGTGGTCTTTGACAGTGCGGGGACATTGCTGCATATGTACCGTGTTGCCAGGGATATGTCCAACGGGACGATGCTGGAAGATATAGAAAGCACGATGCTGGTGGCAGGTCGCAAAGGCAGGGCACTCGTAGTGCTCCATGCCGATATGGAGATGATACTGGAGTCACAATCCCGCCGGTTACTTTCGGATTTCATGGAAAAAGAACACGTAGAGCTGGATGTGAGTTGCTCCAACGGGGAGGTTTCCCCGTCCGATATTTCTAAAATAGTAAAGCAGAGTGATGTGGTGCTCGGGGACGTTCAGGAGGTATTCTGCAGGGTAAAGACCCGCTGTCCCAATATATTTTACCTGGCTTGTGGCTTGATAGTAGATATTGTTGAGCAGTCAGTAACCTATGTGGTTAGTACGGGGGGCCGCCTTTATCCTGAAAGCAGGGACACTTTGCAAACTCTTCATCAAAAGGGAGCGGGGCTCTATATTGCCTCAGGAGATAGCATGAAAAACCTCAGCAGGCTCTCTCGTTGCATCGGTGTTCCTATTGATGGGGTTTTTGATATCGCCTCTACATTTGACAAGGAAAGAATAGTTCAGGATCTAAAAAAAAAGTACAATAAAGTCATTATGGTAGGGGACGGAATGAACGATATGCTGGCATTAAGATCGGCCGATTTAGGAATTCTTACTGTTCAACAGGGTGACTCCCGACCTTCCAGATTGCAGGAATCTGCCGATGTTGTGATAGGGAATATTGCCGAGGTTGTCAGGTTTGCAGATGAGATAATTTCATCTTAACAATAGCTGAAGCCGGTTTTTAAAAGTTAACAGTGATATAATTATGCGTTACGTTTATGTAGTGTTCAATGTAATCCAGATATAAAATACCAGATTTAAATTTTTGGTTATGTTGGGCCTGCTCTCAGGTTTATGGTTTTGTGCATACCGTGCAAAATATTAAGTACATTTACTGTATAATCTCAAACCAGGTCTGATAATATCCATCTTGGAGGTACTCAAATGTCATTATTCATCGAGATCAAAGACCTTACCATCTCTTACAATGGTGCAGCGGTCTTAAAGAATATCAATCTCAACATAAATGAAGGTGAAGTTGTCGGAATCCTGGGAAAAAGCGGTTCCGGTAAAACTGTATTGATGCATGCGCTTCGCGGTGCAGAAGAATTAGATGAAATCACAGGTTCAATAATCTATCACGTTGCGCGTTGTGAAAAATGTGGTTATATAGAACCGCCCAGTATGGTGGGGAAGGCCTGTTCACATTGCGAAAACGGTAATTTTGAAGCCTTTGAAGCGGATTTTGCAAAACTTGGCATTCATAATTACGAACGCAGGGCAGTATCCCGAAGGGTTGCAATTATGCTCCAGAGGACCTTTGCCCTCTATGGAGATGACAGGGTAATTGCCAATGTAGTAAATTCCCTGACAGAGATTGGTTATAGTGGCCCCGATGCAATGGAGCGTGCCGTAGAACTACTGGAGGAGGTTCGTCTTTCCCACAGGATGATGCATGTGGCCCGTGATTTAAGCGGTGGGGAGAAACAGAGGGTAGTCCTTGCGCGCCAGCTTGTGAGAAATCCCATGTTGCTGCTTGCCGACGAACCGACAGGAACCCTTGACCCCAGGACAGCAAAAGTGGTACATGATGTTGTAGAGGATACGGTTTCCTCCCACAACATGACAATGGTAATCACTTCCCACTGGTCAGATGTCATTGAAGACCTGGCTGATAGGGCGATTATCCTTGAGGAAGGGGAAATTGTATGTGAGGGTGATGCCTGTGATGTCTCCCGCGACTTCATGAAAATGGTCACTGACATTGGTAAATGGGAGAAAGCCAATGTAGGCGAGGACATTATCAGAGTGGAGAACCTTGTGAAAAAATACATCTCCGTTTCAAGGGGTGTGGTCTATGCCGTAGGCGGTGTGAGCTTTAATGTGAAGGAAGGTGAGATATTCGGGCTTGCAGGTACCAGTGGTGCAGGGAAGACAACTACTTCTGAGATGCTCATGGGCAATGTACAACCAACAAGTGGGGAAGTGCATGTTCGCGTTGGTGATGAGTGGGTGAATATGAGGGAACCCGGAGCTGACAACAGGGGTCGTGCAGTTCGCTACATGGGTATACTGCATCAGGAATATGGTCTGTACACACACAGGACAATTATCGATAACCTGACCGAATCCATCGGCATTGATCTTCCCTATGAACTTGCTACCAGAAAAGCTATTAATACTCTTGTAACAACCGGCTTTACTGAAAATAAGGCCAAATCCATCCTTCCTAAAATGGCCGATGAGATAAGTGAAGGGGAAAGGCACAGGGTTGCTCTGGCCCAGATTTTAATGAAGGAACCAAATATCATTTTAATGGATGAACCTACCGGCACAATGGATCCGATTACAAGGACCGAGGTGACCAAATCCATCCTGAAGGCAAGGGAAGAGATGGGCAATACATTTGTGATAGTGTCTCATGATATGGATTTCCTGACTGATATCTGTGACCGCGTAGCACTAATGAGGGATTCAAAGATAGTTGATATCGGAGAACCGGAAACTGTTCTGTCCCAGCTTACTGAAAAAGAACTTGAAGAAGTTCCTCAACAGTAACTTTATTATTAAGTGCTCTCTATGTAGTGATTGGAGGAATTAGGGACGATTCAAGTGCTTGTTAACGGCGAGAAGTTCTCTCTCCCGGATGGTGCTACCGTACAGAAAGCCATCGATGCAGCAGAGGCACCCTACAAAAGGAGTGCATCCGTGGGCATTCTCAAAAAATCGGAAAGTGTCCGTTCTGAAAATGTAAAAGAGTATCGTGTCAGGACCACAAAAGGAGAATTACGTCTTGAAATAATTGATCCTTCTTCTGCTTCTGCCCGCAGGTGGATGGAAGGTTTCAAGCAATATGAAGGAATTTCCCTGCGCTGGGAAAGCAAGGATGCCACAGTATTTGGCCCCTTCCCGGAATCTTTGATACCGCAAAGAAATCCCACAAAGCTGGATAAATATGATGTATTATTTTCAGCCGGGGGGTATAATCCTTCTAATTTCCATCTTCTTTTTTCCCTTGCAGAACATTCTGCAGACTACGGTGCACCTGCAGACAGTCCCTTTGCCAGGGTCGTGGGTGGCAAAAAACTTCTGACCAGTTTTGAGCGTTCTGATCGCATTCTTGAAATTGAACCCGTAATAGAATGGCAGGAATCTGCAAAACATCTGGTCACAGATGATACTAGCACAACCTTGGAGGACGGTGATGGTCTCTTTACCTTTATAAAGGTAAAACTTGCTCTTGAATCCCCTGAAGGAGCTGAATTTTTCTTTGGTCTGACCAAGGATGGGCTCTTTGAAGTTGACTATGAATCCAGTTCTTTTATAAGTGACAGCAGTTTGAAAGGTGAAATTTGCCCCTTTGAAAACTTTGAAACACGAAAGGACGGAGCGGTATGGGTACGAACTGCAGGTTATGGCACCGGTAAAGTTTTCATTTCCCGTGATGAAAGAACTGCCAGTGTTGTCCATTCTGTAATTGGCCATGTAGAACAGGGTATTGAACTCATCCATATGGCAGGTAAGGGTCACTCCCTATTTGTTAAAACGGATCCTGCTCCCATCAATATACTTGGCATGGGCTTTAATGAAGCTGCAAAACATCTTGAAGGACTGGGAGTCGAACTGGTACGTGATGGATATAAAGAGGACGATGCTACTATTGTGAAACTTCAACCCTCAACGACTATCGATATCCTGCTGGCAAAGAAAGTAATTGCAACCGGCGCACCGGATTCCCTGGTTATTCGTGTTGAACTTTATGATGAACTCGCTCCTAAAACCCTGGATTTCTTCCGGCACGCAGTAGGTCTTACTTTCAGGCCGATCGGTACACTGCCTGTTATGATGATATATGAGAATACATACTTATTTAAAGCCCCAAAGTCTGCTGAAAAATATAAGGAAATATTGCCTGAAAACGTGCTTGTGGACAGAACCAAAGCTTTTGAGATCGGAATTACTAACCAGGCCGCCAAAAGAATGGGTATTGTGGGAGTTAAAACAGAGGATGACGATCTGTTTGGTCCTACCGGAGAAAAATTTTCAAGTACCAATATAATAGGCAAAATTCTTGAGCCCGAGAAATTCAAGGCATTGACCGAAAAGGACACCATGTACGTGCTGGAAAGTAATAAGGAGGAGATTGAATGAGCGGGGAGGATGTTGATGAGATTACAAAGATTGTGGTGATCGACTCAGAAAGTGTGTTACCTTCTGATGCTGCGATGAAAATCTATGAGTCCGATGTAGATATTACCATTAAGGAAACCTGTTTCGGGACAATGGTGACAGGTCCGCGTGATTCAGTGGAAAAGGTCGTAGCCGAAGTAAGAGGCCTTGATCCGAATCATGTTTTCGTGAAGCAGAGGGGTTTTCCACCAGGTGATGAACGTCGTTGCAGGGCTTCCAGAGGCGGAGGGCCAAGGCCGGGCTTTCATTACCTGAGAAACGAAGTAGCAACATTGCCCATAATCAGCAGGGCTCTTGATGAGTATGAGACATATGATCCGGCTGAAAGGGAAGAATCTCCTGACAAAATTTCACCATCCAAACTTAAAGATATTATTGAATCCGAATTATGAGGTGACACCTTGGCAAAAATTTTCATCTACCCCACTAACAGCCTTATCCTTTCTGATCTTGTGGAAAGGTTTGGCCATAAACCCCTTGCAATGATGGAGAAGATCCGGGAAAAAATAACTACAGTAGGTGTGGATTCCCCGCCGATCAACATTACTCCCGAGGACCCCAAACATGGTTTGAAATATGCTGCTGTGGAAGTTCCTGCCGGCGTGAGGGGCCGTATGTCCATAGTGGGTCCCCAGATTGATGAAGCCGAAGCTGCGATAATCGTGCTGGATTCGGTATCTGCCTTTGGTTGCATGGGTTGTGCACGTACCAATGAACTTACAAAATTCCTTGCCCGCCAGAGGGATATTCCCCGTCTTGAAGTCAAATATCCTCGCACCGAAGAAGAAGGTAAAGATTTTGTATACCGGATTGCTGAATTCCTGAAATCCCTGCCCAGAGAGGAGGATGAAGAATGAGTAATTCTGATAAGGTAAAGATAGCACTGGTTTCATGCGGTTCTGAATATGCAGGTGTCCAGAAGGAACTGGAATCTGCAGCATCTTCCTTGAATGCGGAACTTGTGTATCCTGAGATGGATGTATCATCACTGGACACCATAGGGCAGGAGTTCGGACTGGAAGTCGCAAGTCCCGATCTGCGTCTCATGATGGCCAGGGCAAAAGCAGTTGTCGAGGGTGTGGCTCAGGTAGACGGTGTGTTTGTTGCTACCTGTTTTCGATGTGCTGAAGCTGCGATTGTTCGTAATGAAGTGCGGCGTTATATATTTGAAGATTCAGGTCTGCCGGTTATAAGTTATTCCTTTACCGAGCGAACGACTGCAGCTACCCTTTTGACACGTATGGAAGCCCTGACAACCATTGCAAAGAGCAAACATTTGCTCGCAAGGGAATATCAGGAAGGATTGACGGCAGGTATTGATTCCGGTTCAACAACTACCAAAGCTGTAGTTATGAAGGATAATGAGATAATCGGTGAAGGCTGGGTACCAACCATCAAAGTGCTTGAAAGTGCCCAAAAAGCCCTCCAGCAGGCACTGGATCAGGCCGGTATCAAAAGAGAGGACCTGCAGGCAATCGGTACAACAGGATACGGACGTTTCCTTATAGGCGATCACTTCAACGCCGACCTTATGCAGGAAGAAATTACGGTAAATTCCAAGGGTGCGGTATACCTTGCAAAGACGCAGCAGGGTGATGCCACTGTAATTGATATTGGCGGCATGGATAACAAAGCCATTTCCGTACAGGATGGCATTCCCGGTATGTTCACCATGGGTGGTGTCTGTGCCGGTGCTTCGGGCAGATTCCTTGAAATGACTGCAAAAAGACTGAATGTGGATATCACCGAACTTGGGGACCTTGCAATCAAGGGAATGCAGAAAAATGTAGAAATGAACAGTTATTGTATTGTTTTCGGAATCCAGTCCCTTGTAAATTCCCTTGCCAAGGGAGCTACACCCGAAGACGTGGCTGCTGCTGCCTGCCACAGTGTTGTGGAACAAATATTTGAACAGCAGCTCCAGGAAATTGAAGTAAAAGAACCTCTTGTCCTGGTAGGTGGTTCCTCCCTTATCGCAGGTATACCAAAAGCTCTGGAAGAACTGCTCAAGATCGATGTCGTTGTTCCTCCGCATTCCCAACATATCGGTGCAGTGGGTGCTGCATTGCTTGTTTCCGGTTTTGTGGACAAGGAGTGATTGGAATTGGCAAGCCTTGAGAAGTTCGTGGTTGAAACCACAGTTGAAGAGGAAGCCGCTCCCTATCGAAAGATTGTATCCGATGTAATCTCGGATCTGGGGATGGCGGGCCGGATCGCAAAAATCAAAGTATCCATAAGACCTGAAGATTCCCTTTTCCAGCTGGCGGCAGTTGTGCGTGGTGTTCTTCCTCAGGTAATATTGAAAGATTTTGCCGAAATTAAAAAAGGGGGCAAGGAAGGAGAAATTTTGATCACGATCTCTGTAGAAAAACATCTTTCACGCCTGTTGCAAATGCTTTGGGATCGGTATGGACGTGACAGTCTTGAGCAACCGGACAGGTGGACGATTTCCCTGATTGTGGATAACCCGGAAGAGGAGATGGTGTCTCTCGAAAATCTTGTTGTGGATGACCCGCGGCGCACACTCAAGTCCAATCTGGCGGACATGGCTGTCAGGGTTGCTCCTGAAGGATTCAGGGTACGTTATCATTCATTGAAAGGTAATGATTTCATATTTGTGGCATCCGAGGATACGATGCAAAAAGAGTGGATTGATGAAGCACATATGATGCTGGAAGAACTAAAGGGAGATGATGCCAGTGACAGCAGTGCTTGAACCCTATGTCTATGAAGGCGGTGTTCACAAACACGGTCTTATTATTGAACTCCTGGAAGACCTGGGAGGCTATCTTGTACAGAGCACGCCTGCTGCAACGGAAATAACTCTTGTGATGTTGATTCCCCGTAAAGATGTCCCCCTGATGGAAGAACTTGCAAAGAAAATACTGGGCAAACTCACGCGAGCTCCCCTGACAGGTACCGAAATAGCTGTAGTATCCCCCACCCTTGCCTATCATCATCTTCCTCATTCGGCATGCGACGTTGCCGAACATCTGCGCAGGGATGGTGCTAACACCAATATGCTGGGCCTTGCACGTGGTATGGGTCGAAGGGTGGCTCTTTCTCAGGATTATGAAAGACGGCTAATCAACGAACATGACATTGCCGTTTACAGTTTTGGGAATTTCAGTGACTGTATAATGAATAAGAAACCCAAACTATTCTCGGGTGTTGATATTCCCATTGTGGCCACAGGAGGTCCCGAACTTAAGACCGAGGATGTAGAAGGTGCCGATATTTATGTTGGGGGCATCGGACGTGTATCTCACAGACTGCGGAATGAAGGTGAGATGGACAGTCTTGACATACTGAATAAAACTGTCGGGGAAATTGTGGATAAACTGCGCGAAGAAATATCCCGGGATCCTCTTGCAGTATTGCCTGCAAGAGTGATGAAGGAGATTAAAGAACAGGTACCTGAGATTAATGATGTGCTAACCCCTGCCCCAATAACCCTTCAGCTGGATGGCATGAGGGTGAAACTTCCCTACGGGCAATTCCATGAAAAACTGGAACAGCTGGAATTGGATGAAAATATATCCCTCTCGGATGTGGCAAATGTCATGCCTTCAAAAATGAAAGATTATATTCTCATAAAGATACGTCGTCGCTCAGAGACCGGATTTACTATATGATTAAGAGGGTGTGTAATGGATCTGGAAAATATCAAGGAAATTCTTGAAAAGGATGAAGATGAAGCGGTTTCCGATGTGCTTTCAACAGTTGAGGAACGATATGGTGAAGTGCCCTATATTCTCAATTTCATGAAAGATATGCCGGAACTGCTAATTCCTAAAGTGATGTATGATAATTCTATAATGCGGGAGTTTGAAAGACTTGACCCTGAAACAATCGAACTTATCTGCGTGGGTGTTGCTTCTGCACTGAGATGTGATCATTGTCTCAAGATGCATATCAGGGTTGCCCGCAGGCTTGGGTTGACAAGGGAACAGATATTCGATGCTATTCTTATAGGAGGGGCTCTCTCCAATGCCTCGGTGCTTGCAGAAGGCACACGTGCCCTTGATGACGAGGTAAATGGCAATTTCCCTTCCTGTGATAGTGAATGTGATTCATGCAATATCACAGGTTCGGACAGGTAATTTCATCCCAGAAGGGGCATCCCAGCTATTAAGGCACCGGCTGCGTAGCCAAGAATTGCCCCGCTGTTTAAAAATGGGAGGCCTGCCTGGGGTTTTCCCTTCATGACCAGGATAGTCAGGACAAAAAATCCGATAAGGGTGCCGAGCATTGCTCCGATGGCGGGAATTCCAATGAAGCCTTCATGCTGGAGGAATACATTTGCAGAAACGACTATTATTGTAGGCATTATAGCATCACCCAATCCCATGTAGAAGGCTTCTTTTTCTCCGTCTGTTGAGGGAGTGTCCTCAATAAATGAGTAATCTCTTTTTTTGGGTATAACAAACAGGATTGGCAGCTTCAGGTCCATCACGCCTTCTGCAAGGGCAATCATATGTTTTGTCTTATACACTGAGATTGCATCGTATGCTGCAAGCAGGCCCAGCAGCACAATTGCAGGAAAGATGCCAAATGAGATCCCAAAAATAGAACTTGCAGCTGCTCCCACAATGATGCCCACAAAGTCTATTATGTACCATTCAGGATGGACATAAAGCAGGATAGTGAAAACAGTTGCCATTAACAGCCCTCCTATAACCGGTCCTTCTCCTCCCAATCCTGCAAGGTGTAAGAGGGGATAGAATCCGTAATACATGGTAGAGGCAACAGCAACAAGGATGGTCATCTGGATAACCCATTGTATTTCTTTCTTGATAGCGAAAAGTAAAAACAGGGTGAATATGAGAATTGCGATTATGTAATATATGGAATTACTTGCAGATTGG
The DNA here is from genome assembly GCA_041694315.1 of Methanosarcinaceae archaeon. Lineage (GTDB taxonomy): Archaea > Halobacteriota > Methanosarcinia > Methanosarcinales > Methanosarcinaceae > Methanohalophilus. The sequence goes on from JASMTL010000135.1 coordinate 19,733, forward strand.
GGGTTATCTACTGCCTGCATTCCCAGATCGTTCATTGGTTGTGCAAGGGTGAGTGCAATGAGCTGGATGACCAGTATGAATCCGGCCATTACAATCATCGGGAAGTATTCCTTGGTCTCGTTTTCATTTTCGCTCAAATTGTCTCATCCTGTTATATGCTACAGAACCTAATGCAATATCCATTAATTAAGTTTATGTAATACTTAAGTAGTAACACGGATTAAGTAAACTCGAGGTCTTACCATGGAAACAAGGGACATTGTTTTTTCTATCGTTATGGTCGTATCAGCTTTTGTGTTGACATACGTATGGCTGGGCAGATTCAAATACAGTCCGGCTAATTCATTGATCGTTCTTGCTGCCATTGTAATGGTAGGAGCTCTCGCAGCGATGCTCCTTTCCCTGGACATGCGGATGCGTAAGATTGAGGAACAACTCGATCTAAGGGAACGCTCTCTTCGGATTAATATTCAGAGTGTTGAAGATAACATGGGTAAAAAAATAGATACTGTCACCAATGTGGTGGATGATGCCATGGAAACCTTTAACAGAAGAAATTATCGTTAATCTTTTCTATTCTTCATTATTTTTAATCATCGACATATGCCGAAAACAATATTA
>JASMTL010000136.1:0-5745 GCA_041694315.1 Methanosarcinaceae archaeon
ATGGATTCATCTGAGATTATATTGGCCCGTTGCCCGGCATCCAATTTGAAGTAATTATTGGTTGTACCTTCTACGTTTTCAACAAGTTTTTCAGCATACACATTACCTGACTCATCTTGCTGGGAGGGGGCTGAAGACCGAATATGAACAAAATAGAAGTTCACATTATCTTTCTTCAGGTCTTTGGCCATGTTTAGGCTTTCTTCATAGGAATCTTCTATACCCCCGTCAGAGATTACCACCAGATCCAATGTCCCGGTTTCTGTATTAAGCCATTCCTGTGCAACTTCAAGACCCTGATTGAGCGATGTTTCTGTAGTATTTGGCTGTAACTGACTTATTTCTTCTTCCAGAAATTCTCGGTTGCCTGCCGTACCAAGATACTTCAATCCACCAGAAACATCATGTCCCTCCTTACCAAAAGCAATAACTCCCATATAGGCACCTCTGAGTTCCTCTTTCTGGACCAAATACACCGCATTACCAAGAACATCACCAAGTGTACCATGAGCTTTAGAGCTTCTAGATATATCAAGCAAGAGCACGATATCCCTGCCCCCTTTCCATTGTGTCGGTGTGGAAGTTACCGGTAAGATATCCTCAATTGAAGAATTCAGGTAATCACCATATTCGTAAGAACGCTCTCCTCCGGTGACAACAACGCCTCCTCCATTGGATACATATTGTTTCAGAATTGATACATCTGATTCGGAGATTCTATTGGCGGGTATATTATCGATTACCACAGCTTTTTGTGAATCCAGATTAGAAATGTTGGAGTTGGTAGAGGTATCATAAAGGTTGTACAGGATATTGGATAGTGGAGAGTCCGGTTCATCAGTTATGTACTGTATTTTGGGTTTTGGTACCACGTAGACCGATTTAAGGAAATTATTATTAATATTATCGGCCTCATCCGCCTGTGTGCTCAGCTCAATTTTGATCTCATGTGCACCGAGCTCATTGAATCTATAAGGGATTTGATAGCTGCGTTGTCTGCTGCTCTGTGTGAAGGTGCCACTGCGTATCAATTCATCATCCGCATAGGCGTTGAATGTATATTCCACAGGTACTTCTTTAGCCTGGGATACAATTATTTCAAACCGGTATTCATTCCCTTTTACTGCGGTTTTGTCACCTTTTACCTGAATACTGAGATCGTTTGATTCAATTTCCGGTGTAACTGCATATACAGTGGATCCTATATTTTGTGCAAAATCCAGTCCTTCTTCAAGGTCCTTGCCGTAATTATTGTTCCCATCCGTCACCAGCACGATTTGGTTATCACTGCTGGCATACTGCACGATGGCATCTCCCAGAGCGGTCTTATCACCTGTCAACCTGACAAGACTGGTCGGGGTTTTGGTGGTAAGGCTTTCATAGAGTTCATCGGCCACACCTTCCTCGAAGAGCTGCATGCTATCGGTTTCATCCGAGATTATCACAAGCTGCGGGTTTTCCTGTTCTGTTACCTGGCTTACCAGAGTAAAGGGGGAAGCAATGGCCACTATCAACAGGGACAGGACAATTGCCCTGGAAATGAGCAGTTTTTTGTTACCACCCTTTAGCATAAGGTATAGAGCACCTGCCAGCACGGGTAATATAAATGCAAGTATAATGGGTTGTTCAAAGGAAAGCATCACAGTTCACCCCGGTTGCGTATAATAAGGATTTCAAGTATTGCCAGTAGTATAGCCAGTATTATCAGGTAATTGTCCAGATAGTTCTTTGCCTCATAACTATCCTGGCGGACGATATCTGGACTGTCCCTGTTCTGGTCTGAAACACGTTCCATTACCTCCGATCCTTGCCTGGTAGTATCCGATTCACGGTCACTGTACAGGTTGACCGCCACGGTGCGTCCTCCGATATTATATGTACCGACCTGTTCGAACAATACCTTCTGGGTGGTTATTGTACCGGTAGGTGTCTGTACTGTCATTTCCCGGGCAAGGGATGTGACATCTCCGGTTTCCAGGTTATAATCACTTATATCCCCACTGCCACCGAGCCAGGCTGTAAGCCGTGCCCAGAGCACCGGGTATTCAGGCAGGTTGTGGAAATTGTTCCACGGCTCACCCAATTCATCATTGAAGCCGAAATATACCAGTGTCCCGTCTCCCACAGACCAGTGGGCAAGTAAAGGGTCTCCCTGCTCGGTTGCAACCAGAACGGTTGCATCATTGCGCGGTGTGGCATTGAGATATTTATACATGGCAATCTCGTTGAATTTGACATCATCGGTAAGACTTGAGGACTGGACAACTTCCAGATCGATACCCAGGATATTCTGTGTTTCAGCCACATCACCGGGTATAACCGGGAGCATGCTCTGGAACTGGTCTGTGGCATTGCCGCCTGCAAGCATCTGGCTGGCTATAACCACTACCCGGCCGCCATTGTTCAGGAAACTGTCAAGCCTTTCTACCTCGTTGGATGCAAGGGAGCGGTTTTTCAGCCCGATGACCATTATCCGGTAATCATCGGTGAAAGAAGGAATTCCCTCGGCCGTAGAAATATCCACAAACGCCAGTGTAGAAAGAGCAATTTTTGATGGTAACTTCCCTTCATCCGAAACAAACAAAGTTTTCGTATCCGATTGGGTTGGAATTACAACATATGCATTATTGTCTGCAGGCAAATTATCCTCATCTGCGATTGATATTGATGTAACCCCCGAAGAAAGGGGATTCACACGAAACTGGGCTGTATCCGAGGGTCCCACATTAAGAGAGCGCTTTACTGAACCAGCCGGGTTTTCAATTTCTACATCAACCCTTTCGGTAAAGTCATTATAATTCTTGACAACACAGGTATACACGTAATTACCATCTTCGATGCCTATCCAACCATCTATGATTCCCACATTACCCACTGCTGAGCCTACATCAACAAAAGCAGTGTCAATCCCATAGGACTGGGCAAGCTGTTTTGTAGATACCGGATCTTCTCCCTCCCAGCTGGCAAAATCGGACAGCACAACCATTGTACCGCCTCTCTGCGAAAGGAGTCTCATACCTTCGGACATTGCCCCAGAAATATCAGCTATCGTGTCGCTGGGCTCGATATTTTCAAGCGCATCGGATGCTTGCGATGAATCAGTGTTCTCAACAACAATTTCCGGACTGCTTTTGGCCAGTATTATACTGTTCTTCTTGCTGAGATATCCTTCAGCCAGGCGTGTTGCATCATCAAACCGATTGCCTGCCTGCATACTTGCGGAGGCGTCAATGACAATTACAGTATGTTCATCACTCAGCTCTTCCTGTGAAGTGTAAAATGGCGCTGCTGCAGCTGTGGAAAGCAGTATGAGTACAAGTAACTGGATAAGAAACAGTGGGTCCTTCAGAAATTTCCTGATCGATGAAAAACGTTTTTTCTGCTTTTCCACCTGCATTAAGAACATCAGGGAAGGTATACTGAGCTGGACAGGTTTGGGCCTGAGAAGATAAATTATTATTAAGGGGATCACACTTGCAAGAGCGGCAAGGGCCATTGTATTATCAAAGGGTATTACCATCGCCTCCTGCTGCTCAGTGTTTCAAGGAAAGCCTCAAAGATTGGTTTATCGTTTGAAAACTGGTAAAAATCCGCACCTACATGATCACAGGCTTGCTGTATCCTGTAGACATGCTCATTGAGCAATTCCTGATAATTCTTCTGGAAATTCTTGCTGACATAGGTTTGCAATTCTTCACCACTTTCCATATCAGTCAATTTTGCCAGACCATCAATTTGTAGGTCCTTTTCAGTTTTATCCATTACCTGTATTACAATAAGTTCATGGATTGAAAGCCTGTATATAGCGGATTCAATGGATTTTGGATCATCCAGAAAGTCAGAAATTATTATTGCAAGGGAACGCGAACGTATCGCTTTTTCATACTGTTTCACGCATTCCTCTATGGAGGTCTCGCCACCGGTTTCTGCTTCTGCCAGCCTGTCGATAGCTCTGAGCAGGTATTTCCTGCCACGTTTTGGCTGACTGAAGCTAACATTGGTGGCAAATGTGGAAATTGCGAATTTGTCATTATCTTTTGTTACAAGATAAGCAAACCCGATAGCAAGCATCGCCCCATATTCGAATTTGGTAGGCCCGTCTGATGAATATTCCATGCTGTTACTTGCATCCAGCAGGATATGGTTTGTCAGGGATTTACTTTCCTCAAATTCCCTTACATAGAGTTTTTCGGTACGTGCATAGGCATTCCAGTCAATAGTCCTTGGTTCATCACCCCAGTGATACTCCCTGTATCCTCTGGTATCCAGTCCCTTTCCGCTGTGAATTGAGCGACGGCTACCGGCGTACACACTGGATACGCGCTTGCGTACCATAAAGGAAAACCTGTCAAGTTCCTTCAGGAAACTAACATCAATGCTATGTCTTTTTTCAGTCATTGAAGAGGCCCTTTGTTATTTTTGGGAAAGTTCATTCAGTTCTTTTGATGATCTCATCAATAACTTTGTCCGGAGTAATACCTCTGCGCTCGGATTCGAATGTCAGCATTATACGATGCCTGAGTATTGGATAAGCCATTGTATCCACATCTTCCTTGCTTACATAATTACGCCCGTGAATAAGTGCGCGGCCCTTGGCTGCAAGTATCAATCCTATAGAGGCACGTGGGGAAGCACCGTATTCGAGGTGTTCTTTCCAATTACGTGTTGTCATGACGACTTTGATAGCATAGGCCTTTATGTCCTCAGCAATCGGTACTTCCCGGGTCAGGCGTTGCAGTTCCAGCACCGAACTTTTCTTGAGAACCCGGTTTACTTCAGGTATGTCCACCATGGTGTAACGGCGCACGATTTCCTTTTCCTCATCAAAAGAGGGGTAATCCAGCAGGATCTTGAGCAAGAACCTGTCCAGCTGGGCTTCGGGTAGAGGGAATGTACCTTCCATTTCTATGGGATTCTGGGTTGCCAGAAGAAGGAAGGGTTTGTCCAGGATAAATGTATCATTCCCAACAGTCACCTGTTTTTCCTGCATTGCTTCAAGCAGAGCTGACTGGGTTTTAGGGGATGCCCTGTTTACTTCGTCCGCAAGCACGATATTGGCAAAAACAGGTCCGGCTTCGAATTTAAATTCCTTGTGCCCGCCGCTTTCCTCTATAATATGAGTACCTGTAATATCTGCAGGCATCAGATCCGGAGTACACTGGATTCTACTGAATGTCAGATCCATAACCTTTGCAATTGTGGATATTGTAAGGGTTTTTCCCAGACCTGGATTACTTTCCACAAGTGTATGCCCATTACACAGGATAGACACAATAATCTGTTCCACTGTTTCTTTCTGTCCTACAATTACCTTTGAAATCTCATTGAAAAGATTGGTAAAAATATCACTGGTATTACGGTAGATATCCGTTTCACCTGATTGAGAACTTTTGTCCATATAATTACTCCTGCTACATTATCTGGTTAATTCTTCAAAATATGATTTTATGATTGGCTCATACCCTTCCGGAAATTCTTCACGATAAGCCGGAGCAGTCATCTGTCCGACTTCGTATGAAGAAGAGGGTTTGAATTTCGGTTGGTTTTCATCTTCCTGTCCGGTAGGTGTAAAGCCGGATTCCGATCCTGGTGGAATACTCAGATCCACTTCTTCACCTTCCACCACGATTACCACAGGTTCACCTGTAATATTTTCCTTTCCCGCCTCATCTCCTTCTCCATCAGAAGGGAAATAATCTTCAGGGGTATTATCATTACCGGGAATCCCGGGGATGTTGTCGATTA
>JASMTL010000137.1:0-5390 GCA_041694315.1 Methanosarcinaceae archaeon
GAATAGAGATTTGTTATTATTGTATAGGTAATACCCCACCATTCCCCGTATTGTTCGGCCTGGAATATACTCAAGGGTTTTTGAAAAATTTCCAGTCTTTTTTCCTGTTCCAATATGCAGAGGTGCCAGGTTTTTCAGTGTTGCCGTTAAAACTTTCATTATAAATCTACCTCTGTGCACAATTGCTCATAATCGATCTCTTCAATTCCAGCAACTTCAAAACTACCCATTCCACGTGACCGTTCACCACCAAGACCATAATGACACATTGAATGCAGGGCACCCCATAGCAATTTATTATCGTCATCACTTAAGTTTCGGATTATGAAATATCCTGAAAAAACAGTGCCTGAAGGTACTGCAAATGTTCGATATAATCTACCACCTGTATTCGAAAGCATATCTCTATCTATAGATACATGCATCCTCGCAGATGTACTCTTATTCCCTTCCGTATAGACAAAATCAGTTACTCGAATTTTACCTTCCCTGTACTTATTATCGTCATTGGGAGTGCCAAATATCCTGCAGACATCACAAGTTTCATCGGATAAATCCCTACAGCTTCGAATTTTGCGCTTATTTTCTTCAGATACTTCCTTTTGATCTGGGTCACCCGTAACCCAGCAATTAACATCTTTTAAAGTGCGTATTATCCGTTCTGCCTCAGTTCGCATAACCCCTTTGATATGAGTAGCGGGTATGTATGGCATATCTTCACTGTTTTTCAGATAGTCAATCGTTGACCCACTGGATTTTCCTGCTGTATGGAAATCACTGGTGGCTTTGAGTGATACTTTCCAAATATTCATTTTATTCCCCCTCCCCATGTAACAGATGAGGTATGATCATACGGGATGCCGAAAGCAGATTGTCATTACATAATGTATCGGCCATCCATTCACAATCATCAATATCTATGTCACTGCTTTTGCGCTGCACAGATGAATACATGTATTTTATCAGGTTCAAACGTTCATGTTCTGAATTACCACATGTAATCAGGTCTGAGATGAGAGTTCGAGATTTTTCCCGATAGAAAGCAATATCAAATATCCTGTTTAGCTGTTCAAGATCTTTGAGATCATTGTTTTGAGAATCATGAGGGAAAACAAATGATATTTGATCCTTTCCAGGCATAGCAGAACTTACAGCTGTGACTGACATAGCACCTTTTGGAATTTTGATTATATTGTAATCATCTGTGCTGGTATTCTGCCTGAATTCTTTCTTGGCACTGGATTCCATCTCTCTTGCTGCATCCAGCAGGAAATAGATAGGAAAACTGTTATCCGCAATTGCAATTCCACAGGAAATGGTCACGGTAGGATTCTCAAATGTAGTGGTATCATAGAATTTCTTTTTAAACATGAACTCTTCAGATACATTTTCAATCAAATGACTTGCAAACTGGATGACGCCTTTTTCATTCATGAGAATAATTACATCAACTCCACCTGCATAGAGTACATCGATTCCAAGATAGTCAAGACCCTCTTTTCGATGCTTTACCAGGTTGAGATTCTCTTCTTGATCAAGAAAAGTGGTTATTGAATCTTCCAGTATTTTGTCGAATTTTGTCTTGAAGGTGTGACTCTTATAGGTATATTCTGCAGGTGTGCTCGTCTGCTGGAATAATCTACCCATCATGTTTCCGTCGATTACCAGTGCACCGATCGATTCACCAAGATGGGAAAGCTCTGTGGGTATGGAACAATCATGAGTATTCTTGATATATTTGTTGAAAAGACTGTTTTTTTGGTCTTTGCCTTTTTCTTCTTTCTCCTTGCATACCTTGCAAGAACCACCACTTGATGCTTCAGGTCTTTTGGCACAATACTGGCATGTCTTTTTCGTATTCTTTATGGGCTGTCTGGATCTTGTCTCATTCTTCCTGGTTTCAAGTTCATTCTGCGATTTTTCCAGAGTATCATTGAACTGCCCCGCAACGTTTGCAAGTTCTTCTTCAAAGGTAATTACCGCAACCTGCAATCCGTCGTTTGATATATCTTTTACCTTATTTTCTATAGTTTCCTTTAATTCTTTTCTATACATTTCAGTTGCTGGAATGAATGAGAGAAGATTGCCTCCTCCCCAGAAAAGGACTGCTTCAGGACATACTTTATGTGCAATTACTTCTTTTGCTACTTCGAGAACTTTGTCTACAAAGTAACTTCCACCCCTCAACATATTGAGTTTATCTGCTTCACCTATGAACCCTTGAATGCCCATTACATCAAGAGAAAGAATACCGATGTTGCCCGATATAGGATATGTTTTCCCGAGATATTTTACAGGCCCTCCATAGCATACAGAATCATAGAACAGTTGAGCAGAGTTTGCTGTTGGGTCTTTGATTTCAACCTTGCAATCAATTGTGCTTCCATTACCCAGTACAGTGGTATGATTCTTTTCCAGACATTTCATACCCCCTGCATCACAGTTGATCTCATGAGGAAATATTTTATCCTTGCTTTCAAGATGAAGATTTCCGTTTTCCAGATTACTGTCAATTTCATTGATCCTGTCTGCAGCTGAAGCCACTGTATCTGCTTTGCTGAGCAATCGTTCCAGTTTTGTGGAGGTATCTCTTGAATGATGCTGTGCTGCAAGTTTTGGAACGATTTTATTCAATTCATATTTTTCAACAAGATTAGAACTGGTATTTTCAAGTATGTGTTCCAGAATTTCTCTTGTTTGAGTGGTATGATGATAATATGGTCCATACCTTACCTTTTTACTTGATGAGCGCGGTTTTCCAATATCATGTAACAGTGCAGCAATCCTTAAAAGAGAAACAAGATCCTTTTCTGCATAATCGACCTGTATATCGTATTCCTTCAGACATTTCTCCAAATATGACTTATCTTTTGCAATATTTTGAAACAAAATGCATGTTGCAACAGCCGATGTGTTTTTCATATGATGGAAAAGGGAACATATAGGAAAACGAGAATCAGAACTTATATTGTTGATGAATTCTGATTTTTCAAGTTTTTCATAGATACCGTCTGCAGCATCGCTCAATTTTTTTGAATTATCCAGGATTTCAATGATATCGTTAATGAAGACATCCAGTGTTTTGTTACTCTGTTCTGGATAATCAATATCTTCCTTTATTTTTTTAGTGAACCAATCACTAACCCCAATATTCTGATTCTTCTGATTCAATCTGTATCCTCCTTATTTGTCACCATGAATCCTCCAAAACCATATGCAGTATGTTTTCCAATCTGCAAAGCTTCACCCATTCCGAGGATCGTGCCTATTTCCGATGGTAAAGCGGATGTGTCGTATTCCACCCAGCCTTCAACCCCGCTGAAAAACATTTTTTTGTTATTTATGTTTACATGGGAATATTCCACAGTGTTTATATCAAAATCGACAATCTCGGCATCTGATTCAGTTATATCTTCACCAACATGGAATGGATAATTGTCCGTATCGTGATATTTTGCAATACGATTGTAAGCACGAATGCTAGACCTGAGAATAGTATTAAGGGACGGTATTATCTCCATATCCTGATTGCTCGTGAGATGGAGAGGTGAAACAGTAGCTATTCTGACCCTATCTTTTGTATTAATCGGTTTGATATTCTGGTTGTAGGCTTTTATGGAATCAATTTTGTATTTTTGTCCACCAAAATGAGTGTTTTTTTCATTCTTTTTGATAGAAGAGAGTATCTTAGGCGCAAATTTCTTTTTATCACCATAGAGACGTATTATTCCCCTGATTTTCTGTTTATCTGCAAAAGCAAGAATTGAATATGGCCTGACACCTGTTTTTTCTTTGAACACCATAAAATAAGGACATTTCTCTGTATCCTTGCAACCTTCACATTTTTTATTCGTGTCACATTTCAGGTTATAGCCAAGCCAGCCTCTGAATACACTACCTATGAACTTCTTCTTGATATTTTGATTAGTGGATATATCCACCTGTACAACCGTGGTTATCATGACATCCTAAATAATAAAAAGAGGAATTATATAAACTTATTGCATTTATTCTGTACAGGGAATTATTTCTACATGAATTAATGCAATAAACGCACCTATATGATCTTAAATTATGAATATGTCATAGATTTAATTCGATTAATGAACTATGTGTACAGACCTTTATAAGGGGTTGGGCCAAAAGGAGGTCTGTACACACATATTATCATTTTCAGGCAATTATGAGTTTAATTTAACCGTAGACGGATATCTATTTTATATGAATATTTTTATTATGAAGCCTGCAGATGGTGTTTTACTTGTTGTAACAGTGTTACATTTTATGCCCTCTCCTGCTATCGATTGTACAGACCTTTTTAAAGGGTATTGACAAATTGAGGTCTGTACAGTACCCCCTCAAAAAGAAGCATTCTAAAGTCTGCAAAAAGGATTTAAAGGAAAAAAACATAGTGTTGTAAGTAGCTCCCGAGAAAATAAGGAATGGTAACTCTTTCGTACCATCAGGAGAGTGGCGTGTGCGCTGTAGTTGTAAGTAGCTCCCGAGAAAATAAGGAATGGTAACTCATATATTCGTCTTTTATCGATATTGTGCACTCATTAGGTTGTAAGTAGCTCCCGAGAAAATAGGGAATAACAACATTACTTCCTAATTTATTTAGGCTATGTGATAATTTACTCAATAAATATAGGTGGATGAACATGGAACTTAATGAAAAAATGTATTATGCTTGCTCATTATGCAATACAGAAAATAAGGTTGTATGGCACAGACCAAAAACGAAGATCTGGGAAGAACACAAACGATACATCGATTTAGATCAGACAAATTCAGAAAATGCTTGATGGAATTGATTACAAACATCTGGAATCTGTTTGTATCGGATATTATGATACTAAAGACAATTGGTATAATGAGTATTTTAGTAACATATGATTTGAACTAATATTGTGAGTTTGATTCATTCACCAAAAACGTTTTCCGAAATTCATGGTGAAGAAGTGATATTAGATTCTTCAAAAGACCTAGATGGTCCCAATGTGATTCGACCTATGCCAAAAGAGGTGAATAGGTTTAATCGTATACATCCTTGATTTCTATTTTCGATAGATTACTTTAAAGCGATACATAACTCTAAATCGTCATATTTCTGTTCGAGTTCGTCTATTTTTTGCAAACATCCTCCATGTCTATTCTCAACTTCTTTATCTCAGCTACCACGTTTTATTTCTGATACGATTCTTCAGAAGTTGCTGATATATTCTCATTCATTACCTCTATGAGCTTTGAACACATATCATCATTGTACAGCCAGCGGTAAAACTTTCGAAGACATATCTTATAGTCCCTCTTTGTAGAGGCAGATACATCTCTTCTCTGTATGTACCCAACAAGTATCTTTAGATCGTTCTCTTTGGCCAACTCAAAAT
>JASMTL010000138.1:0-13686 GCA_041694315.1 Methanosarcinaceae archaeon
TGAATTCGAATTCATTGCAAAAACCCGGACCTCGGATGATCATGCGGCCCTGAAAAGAGCTGTCAACACACTCCTCAAGGCAATCGATGAAATAAGTCTCACAAGGGACGGAGTACTTTTGATCGCTGCTACCAACCATCCCCACATGCTGGATTCAGCTGCATGGAGGCGATTTGATGAAATACTTGAATTCCCCCTTCCGGATTATGACATGAGGAAAAATATCCTTGATATTGTCACAAGACATATCAAGGGAAACTTTGACACTGCAGCAATTGCCGAAATTACAGAAGGATATAGCGGGTCCGATTTGAGAGTGGTGATCCGGGAGGGTGTTCTGGATGCCCTGCTAGAGGAGCGGCGGGAACTCAATAACAAGGACCTTCTTAATGCTGTGGAATCATTCAACAATCGTTCACATATAAAATCCGAGAAGTACCTCCAGCAGTATGACAGGGTGTCTTAAGTGAAAGTGACATTGTTGGGCACAGGAGATGCTCCGGGTACGCCGGTCATCGGTTGTAACTGCCCCACCTGCCAGAACGGACAAAGGGGAGGAAAAAGCAACCGTCTCAGATGTTCCATTCTTGTAGAATCCGGGAAAGGTACGCTTTTGCTGGACACCGGGCCAGACCTGCGCCAGCAATTGCTTGAGCACAATATAAAACATGTGGACGGGGTCATATGGACCCACGGCCATTATGATCATTTTACCGGTTTTGGGGAATTCCACAGGGTGCAGAGAAAGGTAGATGTATACGGCCTTGCTGAAACCCTTGACTACATCCTGGAATACCTGGCCTTTTTGAAACCCAGAAGAAACAATGTGAAAATAAATGAAGCCTTTGAAATTATAGGGCTCAGGATTACTCTTTTTGAAGTCAAACACAGGCCGGTAAGCAATCCGGTAGGCGTACTTATAGAAGAAGATGGTAAAAAAGTGGTATTCACGGGAGATTGCGAAAAGGAAATTCCGCAAAAGAGTCTTGAAATGATTGACAAGCCAGACCTTTTAATTGCCGATGCGATTGTACCGGATTCAGATGTGTTGCATATCAAAAAACATATGGATGCAAAGGATGCACTGGAACTTGCCCAAAAAATAAAGGCTAAAGAAGTCGTTTTTACCCACATAAGCCACTTTTTCAAACCTCATTCCATCGCAGCACAGGAATTCCCAATGGGATACGATGGAATGCAATTTGTGATATGACAGTCAACGTTTTTTATCTTTTTTCCAGCCTTCTTCTGCCATACGTATAGTTTCATTCAGTTTTCTACGATTGCGCAGAAAATTCCCGATGACCAGAAGCACGCCAGCACCAAGTATTGATGTACCGATCAGCAGGTTACGGGGTGCATCCTCTGAATAGAATTTGAGATATAGAGTATTAAACTTAATTTCTTCTTCCCCTTCTTCCTCGGAAGGCAAGAAGCCTTTTGCAAGAGAAGATAGTGGAGAGGAAGAATTCTGACGAAGGTTATTCCAGACAAGTACTTCCCTGCCCTGTTCATCGACATACCTGGAATCAGGTTCTGGCTGGACCTTCCCGATAAACTGGTTGCCCGTTGTATACCCTTCTGGAAGGACCACCCTGACAGTGGAAAGGTGTGATGGCACATACATGAAATCCTGTCCCATGGGCACTTCCATTGTATAGGCCACAAAACCTGTAAGGCTCTGATTGAAGGAAATTACCTGTTTGGTCTGCCCGGACTCGGATTCTTCAGAAAGGGTATAATTTATCGAATACGTTTGCCCAGATGTGGAAAGCTGTCTGACTGTTGCAGCTGGATTACTATTATTTCCACCCGGTTTGGCCACAATCACAATATTTGAAAGTACATCAGAACCTGTATTTGTAATATCTTCCAGGGGAACTACCTCAAGACGATCTGCATTCTCAAGTACATAAACCGCTTTTACAGGCGAATCGGGGAAAAGATAGAAAGTAGTCGTATTGATCCCACACTCACATGAATCATTAGCAATGAACGGGTCCAGTGTATACTCCGATGCATTGGTTGTTTCAGCAGGGGCATCCACAGGTATAATGTCATCGATGCAACCACTAAGATAGATAGCTGAAGCGAGTATCAGAAATAGGACTACCACTTGTTTTCGCATTATACTATCCACCGATTGATTATTTAAAAAAGTTATCGGTGTCCAAGAAAGGAAGGGTTTGCCCCTTCACTTATTCTTCGACTACCGTAAGGAAGACACCCATGCTTTCCAGGGCTGCAGCAACCTCATTATAGGCTACATAGAGTTCCTTCTTCTGATCACCCATTTCCGATACAGGAGGTTCCGAGGCAAACCAGATCTCTTTATCGGTGGTACCACGTGTTATGGATACGCAGGAAAGCATATCCGCCTGCACAAGACGGTATACTGAATCCACCCCGGTAGGAGTTACCCAGGCAGCATAGGAAGAACGCAGGGCTTCAACGAACCTGTGCCAGTTCACAGAAGCTGAACTTTCCAGCCGCACATGCAGATGTGCTCTTTCACCGGCAAGTTGCTCATCGATTTTCTTGAGGAATTTCTGGAATTTAGGATCGGCGTCCTCAACTGTAACTGCTGCTTCAGCTGCTAAGTTCTTTGCCTCTTCCTTGAAGAAAGGAGCAAGGTTGACAGCACTGGATGGTTTTGTTAACAGGGATACTCCGAAAAAGGCAACTGCACTAAGTCCCATACCAGCAATGACACCATGGTTCATCAGGACCGGGTGAACCGCCTGGAGATATGCGGGAGCCATTGGAGCTGTCATGAAAATGTCATACACGATCAGGCTGATCTGGACAACTGCACCCACAACAAGACCTGCCATGGCACCTTCCTTGGTAGCACGCTTCCAGTAAAGACCTCCCATGAGGGGGAAGAAGTAGGAAGCACTGGCAATATATGTGGCTATATGGATAGCCTCAAGGATACTGGTAATGAAAAATGAACCCACGGTCGCTGCAAGGACTATGAAAAGTACACTGAGCCTGTTAACCGCAAGCATCTGTTTCATGGTGGCATCCGGTTTAATGAAACGCTGGTAGATATCACGGGACACACAGGATGCACCGGAAGTTGCAAAGGTATCCGTACATGACATAGCAGCAGCAGCCAGACCTATAGCACTCAAAGCGACAACTAGCGGGGAAAAGTTTTCAAGCACAAAAACAAGCAATGCCGGTTCTGCCTGTGCCATCCCCATAGGGAAACCTGCAGCCGGTATTTCCGGGTAAATGGAACTCAGGGCAATGGCAATTACCGCACAGCCTGCAAATACAATTGTTATCAGGAGGGAACCCAGAAGCATTCCATTACGTGCGGATTTGGAATCACGTGCAGCCCATACTTTCTGCCAGGGGTCCTGCTCGGTGATCCAGCCGGGAACTATTGCAAACAAGAATATCAATACCATCGGAATTCCAATGGACAGCGGGTTCCACCAGCCAGAAGATACATTGGAAAATAACTCACCTGCGTTGGCAGGGGCATCGACAGCTCCACCTGTAGCTGCTCCTACAGCAACAATTGCGATGACTATCGTGAATACGGAGAGGAAAAGGAACTGCACCACATCAGTCCAGACAACCGCACTGAGACCTCCTAAAGTCACATAAACAGAGACTGCCAGAGCAACGATCAGGGCTGCATACAGTGGATCAAACCCATAGAATATCTCAAGCACCAGAGCAAAACCTTTGATATCAGCCACTGCAAAAAGGATCATGACGATGGTAATTATAATACCGATAGGCGCCCTGATTGCTGCACTGTAACGTTGTTCCAGTAATTCTGCCTGGGTTATTGCGGGAAGATTCTTGATCTTCTTTACAAAGATGGCAATTATCAGAAGAGCAAGAATATTGGGAGCCACGAATCCCCATATCGAACCCATTCCCTGCAGCATAAAGAATGCAATAACTGCAAGCAGGCCTCCTGCCGTCAACCAGGACGCCGCCGAGGAGAATCCCACCCCGATCGTGCCGATACGTCTGCCTGCAAGCCAGAAATCGGTTACTGTGTTCTGTTTTTTGGTAAAATACCAGCCTATACCAATCAGTCCAGCTAAGTAGACTGCCAATAAAATCAAGAATAATTGAGAGCTTTCCATAATTAATACCTCCAATCTTATGAGGATTTACTAAATAGCATCGGCTTATTGATGATACATAGGTGATTTAGTATATAAACCTTTTAAAAAAAGCCCACTGGCGACATCCATATAAGTTCCCTTTCAAAATAAAACGTTATGAAAATAATTACCCTTACAACAGATTTCAAGGATCTCTATCCTGCATCCATGAAAGCGGTTATCCTGAACATGTGCGAAGATCTGACATTCATCGACCTGACACATGATATAAAACAGGGAGACATATTATCTGCAGCTTTTGCCCTTTACACCACCACACATTTTTTCCCGGCCGGTACCATCCATCTGGCTGTGGTGGACCCGGGGGTCGGCACAAGCAGAAAAGCCATTATTGTACGTGCAGCAAATCAGTATTTTGTCGGACCTGATAACGGACTGCTTATCCCTGCTGCACGCAGGATGGGCGATACTGAGGTTTTCGAGATTGGAGAAAAAGCCATGCTTGACAAGGTATCCAATACATTCCATGGCAGGGACATATTTGCCCCTGCAGCCGGTTTGCTGGCATCTGGCCATAGGGCAGAGGATATAGGCCAACCCACAGAAACCTTTGAAAAACTTAGTTTCGGAAAAGCCAATGCAGCTGTGGATAAACTTTATGGAAAAGTCCTATATATCGACAGTTTTGGAAATGTAATAACAAATATTCCGGCAAAGATGCTGGAAGACTTCGGCAAAACTGAAGAAAAGTTAGTCGTGAAGGGAAATTTAGCGTCTTATTCCCCGACCTATGATAAAGTACAAAAGAATGAATTGCTAATCCTTACAGGCAGCCATAACTTTCTGGAAATCGCTGTCAATGGTGGAAATGCTGCTCAAAGGCTGGATATTACAGGACATCCTGAAATCCAGATAGAAAAATGATTACATCCATTCATAATGACGCAATGCTTCCAGGTTATAATCATAGAGTAAGCTGTTTTCAGCATAACCGAAGAAAAGGCATTTATCACATTCATTCACAGTTTTTGCCATGGTTGCTTTACTTGTCTTCCAGGCATTTTCCACACCCTGTCTGATATCAGCAAGAGGCTGGCGATGAACCCGGCATGTTTCCACCATGCCATCACAACCCACATTCAGGATAATCTCAGGAGCATGGCATTTGAAAGATGGTTTTCTGTCACGTACCATTTTGAGATACGTAAGGGAATTGATAATTGGATAACCCTGTGATTTCATCCCTATCAGTGAATCCAGAGCTCTGCGATATACTGTACGGTCTTTGACCTCCATGTTTTCCCATACATCATCCTTAATATTTTCAAATTCATACAGAGGTTCAAAAGAAATCCTAGCACCTATCTCTGATGCAAAGGACACAAGATCGGTTAGTTCATCCACGTTCTTGGAACTTATAACACAATTCAACAGGACAGGACGTTCCATAATCTCAACACTTTTCTCAATTGCGGGAAGGATGCGGGAAATATCGATACCCCTTATCTCCCTGTAACTTTCCAGCCCGTCTATTGAGATAGAAAGGAAATCAAGGTTTGAAAGATCAGGCAAACGTTTTTCCAGAAGTAGACCGTTGGTTACCAGAGAAGTCATTATGCCTTTTGAATGAGCATGTTCCAGAATAGATGGAAGGTCTTCTCGAAGCAGAGGTTCCGTTGTCCAGGCATTGTAAACACCTATACCAAAATCTGCAGCCTCGTCAAGCATTTGAGCAATCTCTTCAAATGTCATATCCGGTTTTTCTTCTTTCCAGTATTCACAGAAAGGACATTGCATATTGCAACGGGAAGTTACACCGTGTGACAGAACATAGGGACGCCTACGCAGTTTCATTTGCCATATAGCACGCAGAGTGGATACAATTGAGAAACTGGACATTGACCACAACCTTGTTGGTCAATACAGATAAAATCGACTGTTTGTTTTAAAAAAAAGTAAAAAGGTGTCCGCCGTAGCGGACAAAATGAGGAAATTATCCGAAAAGCGCTCCAAGACCGGCCATACCGCTCTCTTCTGACTCGTCTTCTTCCTCTTCTTCCTCAGCCTCAGCTGCCTCTTCTGTAGCTTCAGCAGGTGCTGCTGCTGGTGCTGCTGCAGGTGCTGCTGCAACTGCTGCGGTGTTCATAGCTTCTTCGATGTCTACATCTTCAAGAGCTGCAATGAGAGCTTTTGCACGTGCGTCGTCTACATCTGTACCTGCTGCCTCAAGGACAGCTTTTACTGCATCTTCAGTAACATCTTTTCCAGCGTTGTGGAGTAAAAGTGCTGCATATATATATTCCATTGTGAATCACCTGTAATTAATCTTAAATCTCATCCGAATAGTGCTCCAAGACCGGCCATACCGCCCTCTTCTGCATCCTCTTCTTCCTCTTCTACTTCTTCCTCAGCTGCTTCTTCAGCAGGCTGTTCCTCAACTGTTGCAGCTGTACTTTGTGCTGCTGCACCCAGAACAGACCTGAGATCCTCGTCCACTGCATCTTCATTGTTTGCAGATACAGCAGATGCGAGTGAAATCATCTGTGAATGTGCTTTTCCAAGCAGGGAATCCATGATCTCTGGTTCCAGTACTGTTGCATTGATACCAAGGTTCATTGCTTCGGAAGATGCCTTGGAGATCAAAGTGCTGATTGTAGCAGTTGTTGGGTATGCTACATTGACTGCCAGATTGAAAGCCTGTCTGGACGCTGCGGCAATATCGGAGAAGTATTTATCATTGTCAATTGCCAGTA
The DNA here is from genome assembly GCA_041694315.1 of Methanosarcinaceae archaeon. Taxonomy (GTDB): domain Archaea; phylum Halobacteriota; class Methanosarcinia; order Methanosarcinales; family Methanosarcinaceae; genus Methanohalophilus. Next base: position 6,851 of record JASMTL010000138.1, read on the forward strand.
CATCGGGAGTAAAGATAGAACCGTCCTCGAAAACTGCATGAAGGTCAAGTCCCACTTCTATAGGGAATATCTCAAGCCTTGCAAGCATTGAAGCAAGGTTCTGGGATACTACATTACCTTCTTCTGTAACAACTTTGTTTTCGCTGACTACAACTTTACCGCCATCGATGGATGCCGGGATTCCAGCACTCTGGAGGTCTCCGAGAATGGGACCCGGCGGGAAACTGGTTGGACCTTTTTCCACCTTAATATCCTGGGGAGCAATTGCACCTGCCTTTATTGGTGAAGGAGTCTTGCTCTGCTCAAGCAACTTATAGAGTTTGAAAGGATTCTCATTGGTGAAAATTAGTGCACACTGTTGATTAAGATAATCAATCATTTCAGAACAATCTTTAGAGGAGCTTTCCAGTGCCCTTCTGACAAGAGTGTTCCTGGATACTTTGAGGACTGCCACATCTTTCAGTTCACGTCTCATAGCCTGGAGTTGTTTGGCCGGGATACCTCCCACACCTACAATACCAAACAAAGGATATTTTTCGATGAGAGCCTTTATGTCCTCTATTTCCTGTTTTTTCCATTGAGGGATATGTTCACTGTGGTGAAGCTCTTCTTCCATCATATCACCCTCAAAGATTTGCCCATTGTGGTTGTAACATATATGGACTTGAGATTCTGTTTTCCTTTATCAAGTACAGACTCAATCCTGTTCACAATGCTTTCAATGTTCTCTGCTATTCTTTCTGCATCCATGTCCCTTCTTCCCACTGCAACATGGAAAGTGAGTTTATCCTTGGAACGTATGCGAATAGAATTCTTGGAGGATTTTATCATGTCCGCCACATTTTTATCTGGCGTAAGTGGGACAGGCATCTTACCTCTGGGACCGAGAATTGCACCAAGGGTTTTACCGATAAGTGGCATGTACTGCACTTCGGCAATGAAGAAGTCACATTCATTAGCAATGGAACGTGCGCGACTTTTGTCATCTGCGAGGTCATTAATATCTTCCTCGGTGAAAACATAGTCACAGCCCGCTTCCTTTGCCTGAAGGCCTACTTCACCCTTTGCAAAAACAGCGATCTTAAGGTCCTTGCCAAGGCCATGGGGGAGAAGTATTTCTTCATCCACACGATATTTGGGTTGGCTCATGTCAAGGTTTTTTAAATTGATGGCAAGATCCACACTTTCAGCAAAATTACGCTGTGGGGACTCCTCAAATAACCTTTCGACTGTGTTTAATATAGATTCTTCTACCATACTATACCTCCCGTAGTGATCATCAGCCGCAAGGGCCTCCTACGGAACGATCTATTGTCATCTATACGGGCTCACCAATATAGGACAATTATTTTTAAACCTATCGGTTAAATGAAAAGCATGGGGTTACCATGCTTCAGAGGCAAGTGCCTCATCAAATTTACCTTCATCAATTGCCTTTTGGCAATCCCGGGGATCCATTCCTTCACCGGTAACTCCCATTGGTACACATGTACCGAGAACTTCCTTGATGGCTGATTTCATTTCATAGGAAAGGAGGTCGTCCTTTTTCATACGGGCTATCTTGGCAAGCTGAGTGATACTGAGATTTCCTACAATTTCACTGCCACCTTCTTCACCTGCACCCTTGCTTATACCAGCTTCCTGAAGGACAAGGGCGGCGGTTGGAGGAGTCCCTACTTCGATCTCCACACTTTTATCATCACCCACAATGACCTTTACAGGAACCTGCATTTCATTGTAATCACTGGTCTTTTCATTTATAGTGTCAACAACTTCCTTAATGTTCACACCCAATGGCCCGAGAGCCGGACCCAATGGAGGACCCGGGTTTGCTTTACCGCCGGGAACCAATGCTTCAACAACACTTGACATTAATCATCACCTTTTAATTTTGATTGAAATAATTATTTTTAATTGGCTTTACTCATCTTCTTTGCGGAGTATTCTCACTGTATCCCCACGAATAGTAATGGGGATAGGTACCACAGCATCGAAAAGCTCGACAGTGATTTCTTCATGTCCTTCATCAACACGCTTGACACGTGCTTTTTCTCCCTTGAAGGGACCTGAAGTAACCTCTATGATCGCGCCTTCCGTGATTCCTGTAACCGTCGGTTTGGGAGTCAGGAAATGCATGATTTCTTCCATGCTCGATTGACCCTTCACAAGAGCCCTTGCATGTGGAACTGTCTGAATAGCCTGTTCGACCTCACCTGAATTGGAAGATTCCGCAAGTACATAACCCTTAAGCTCATCCGGTGCAAGAAGGGCCCGTATATCCAGATTCTCCTTTTTGGCCACTTTGGCCAGCATTCCGGCAACTGAGCGTTCCTGGTTTGCAGTCGTCTTTATCACGAATATAGCGCTATCTTCACTCATAGAGTTACACCCATGTCGGCAATTCGGTCAGCAAAATATAGACCACAAAGCCAACAAAGCCGACTACCAAAATCCCTGCACCTGCAACTTTTGAGATCATGAGGAACTCGTCCCGGGCAGGCTTCCTGGCAAGTTTCAGCACCCTGTAATAGGACTTCAGGATCTGGCTGACACTGCGATTGTTCATTGCTGATTTTAATATGTTCTCTGCCAAAATATCCACAACCGATAAACGTTGAATAATTGGTATGGAAGTAGTTAAAGTAAAATTATGCTATAAAACTATAGCGCCACTCACATAACCTTATATGTAAAATATCTTTCGACTGGAGGAATATGATGCCCGAAATAGAAAATGCAGGAAATCATCCCACAAAGTCTATTCCATATCTCCTTGTAACGTTCTTTGCACCGCCGGGGCCATATATCTGCGGTGATTTGACACCTGTCACAACTATCATTGTGCGCACTGTGTGTTCCAGCTCCGGATCGACCTGTGCACCCCATATGAGCCTTGCACCGGGGTCTATCCTGCTATAGACTTCCTGAACTACTCCTTCTGCTTCTGAAACAGTCATATCCTGACCGCCTACTACATTGACAAGTGCAGATGTTGCACCGGAGATATCCACATCAAGAAGCGGACTGCGTAATGCTTTCTGTACGGATTCACTGGCCTTACTATCACCATCAGCCTCACCCAGACCGATCATGGCAACGCCACCGTTCTGCATGACGGTACGTACATCGGCAAAGTCAAGGTTGACAAGACCGGGTTTGGTAATCAGTTCGGTAATTCCCTTTACAGCCCTCATCAACACTTCATCCGATACCTTGAATGCGGCCTGCAAAGGCAAACGTGGCACTACTTCCAGAAGTTTGTCATTGGGCACTACAATTACAGTATCGGCAACATCCCTGAGTCTTTCCAGTCCTGCTTCAGCATTGGTACGGCGCACCTCCCCCTCTACTGCAAAAGGCAGAGTTACAACAGCGATTGTAAGAGCACCGGCATCCCTGGCAGCCTCTGCGACAACTGCTGCAGAACCGGTCCCGGTACCTCCACCTAGCCCGGCTGTGATGAATACCATGTCAGTACCCTCGACAACTTCAGTGAGTTCATCAATACTTTCAAGTGCAGCATCTTCTCCAATTTGAGGAAGACTGCCCGCACCCAAGCCACGTGTCTTTTTCTTGCCGATCAGGATCTTATTGTCACAGCTAACATTCAGAAGGTGTTGAGCATCAGTATTGAGGGCTACAAGTTGTGCTCCCTTAATCCCCTCATTGGTCATCCTCTGGACGCTGTTCGAACCTCCTCCGCCACATCCAATAACTTTAATATTGGTATGCATACCTTTCAAAACTGCTTCGATCTCCGCATTGACATCCTTCGGTCCCGATTCTTCGGAACTTACCTGTCTTTCTTCTGCTGAGCGAGCTAATGCCTCTTCAACAATGGATTTCATACTCAATTTCCTCCACGAGCACAAAGATAATCATGAATTCAACGAATCATATTTTTCAGGACAAGATCTTTTGTAATTGTATCATGAACCATATCCGGATGGATAATATTTCCATCAACCTCAACAGGAACTCCTCTGGCAAGTTTACCAAACAGAGGTCCTCCAGGAACGCCTATACTCTCCGCTTTTATCGGATTGAACTTCCGGTAGGTAAGATACAATAGATTGTCCTCTCTAATATACTCAATTTCATAATGTTCTTTTAGTATTTTAATGCATTCATCTATAATCTGAGTCTGCAAGTCTTCTGCATCTTTCTTTTCAAATAACAGGAAAGAACCCCTGTAAGTCCCGTTGTCCCTTTGCAGGTATACAAGGGGATATTCCTGCAACATATCCAGGAAATGTTCAGGGTTACTCTTCCAGGCATAGTGGACCAGCCTCTCATCTATGACCAATTCAACTGGCTCCGGGATAACATCAGGTGAAGAATATTCGAGATCTTTTCGGAGAACATCTGTAAATAATGGTGGTGTCGTAGGTTCTATGTATCTGGATCTTATCAGGGTCTTTTTGAACACAGCCCAGGGGATATTTCCAATCTGCTGGATATCACTCTCCCTCAAAACCAGCAGGCCATTTTGCCGGGCAAGATTACTCAGATGCTCTTTGTCAGAGGATGAAATGGCTTTTCTGTCCATATAAACAAAATCCGCACCTGATTTATCCACTGCCCGGGTAAAAAAGGATTCATCAACAAATTCCAGCTGGTAGGAAGGAATATTATGACCAAAGGTCACATTATTGTTAAAAACAATCTCTGATTGCCGGGCTGCATAATGCCCACCCCCAAATCCCAGAGCTACTGGCAACTCCCGGGCATTGAAAGTAAGTATGGAGCGGGCGAGTACTTCTGCGGCCTCTTTATCATCCCACTGCGCGGGACCACTGCCAATCTCTGCATAGATAGAAGGTATTTGCAGGTCTGTAGGGCCGTGATGCGTGGATTCCATGGACACATCATAGTCCATTCCTGCAGAAAGGGACTGCATCTGCATCAGTAAAGGCTTCAGGGCGGCGGAGTAAGCAATTGAAAGTTTTCCTGGATAGCCACCGAATTTTGCCTCAGAAGGATTGCCTGTAAAGTGGGCAGTAAGAAGTCTTCGGCCATCATCACTTTTATGTTTGGAAGCAAAAATGAAACATGAAGGAATGAATCCAAGCTGGCTCAGTTTGTCGTCCAGGCCATCCTGAAATATATGATGGATGGAAACCTCCACAAGCAGGAACATTCCGGATTCATATATATTGGTTATATCCTCATAAAGAGACTCAAAAGGCTGCTTTTCCCAGTCATCCATTTCCAGAATATGGGACATGATATTCATACTCGCAGCATCCACACTGGAGCATACAATCGTTGGTTTTGGACTTGACATTCGTGACATGATAACAGACCGATTTTAATTTACATTGATACCTTCCTTATAGCTTACCTTTTTGCCAGACACTTCTTTTTCAGGTCAAACGCCCATCTGCTGACACCACACGCTACATTCCCACATCTTCGCACACCAATGATCTCATAGCCTGCATCCTGAAAGACTTGTTTTAATTTTTCGATAGCCTCTGCCACCTGAAAAGTGTAGAAATGCATCATGCCTCCTTCTTTCAAAAGAGGGGAGAGTAAAGTAAAGAAATGATCCTGCCCATAGGGAGTGGGAACTATGAGTCTGTCAAACTTCATGTCAAGAATAGACGGAATATCCAGGGCATCTGCATTTATGAGATGGATTTCCCCTTCTAAATTATTCAACCGTATATTCTCGGCCAGCCAGTGACATGCATACGGGTTCTTCTCGACACAAAAAACACGTACATCCCTTATAGCAGCAGGGATTGCGAACGGGCCCACCCCGCAAAAGGGAACCAGTACATCTTCCCCGGGAAGAACCAGGGATGTTACCCTGTGCCTCTCATAACCCAGCCTGGGATTGAAAAATACTTCCGAAAGGTCCAGAAGATAGTGATATTTGAATTCAGCGTGTGTGGTAACAGTACTGTCACCCAGCAAACTTTCAAAATCTGAAACACGATGATCACCTTTGACCCGACTTACTTTGTTAAGAACAGTCTGTATATTACCTCTCATGGACACAATTTTTGTTGCAATCATTTCAGAATAATCCCGCAGCTGAGGAGGGATACTGACAATTGCAATGTCACCGACAACATCGAATCGATTGGGGACATATTCAACCAAATCCGCAGGGACTTCCTTTTCCACAAGAGTTTTGAGACCGGTTTTACTCATGCTTTCACCTGTTGCTATTACACAATGATTACTTATTTAAATCAATTAATCCAATAGTGTCAGGAGGAGTGGATTCAATATGCCAGTTGCAAAATATAAAGGAGTCGTGCTTGCAGACAGTAATGTTACCGAGAGAGTGGAAGGAAATCATTATTTTCCGCCGGAATCGGTCAATATGGAATATTTCAGAGACAGTGATACAGTAACGGTCTGCCCCTGGAAAGGCAAAGCCAGTTATTATGATATCGTTCTCGAAGACAGCACACTGAAGGATGGTGCGTGGTATTACCCGCAACCAAAACCTGCAGCATCAAACATAAAAGGATATCTGGCATTTGATACACGGGGTGGAGTGGAAATCACCGACTGATTCAAACACTTACATCCCTGGTCATTATTATTTGATCAGAAAGTTGTTTAGAAGGATTTCAGGGCGCGGATGTGCATGAATTCATAGAAGCCAAAGTCAGACAGTTCCCTGCCAACCCCACTTTGCTTCATACCCCCAAAGGGCATGCATGCTTCCGGTTTGAAAAAACCGTTTATCCCGACAACTCCTGCCTGAATCCTTTTACCGATTTCCAGCAGATGGTCCGAATCCCCACCCCAGATACTTGCACCCAGCCCATAGGGAGTGGCGTTTGCGACCTTTATCGCTTCAGCTTCATCTTTCA
>JASMTL010000139.1:0-7909 GCA_041694315.1 Methanosarcinaceae archaeon
ACTTGTAGGTTCCAATACCAAATATTCGGATGGATGGGTAGAAATTGCCACTTTTGGAATATATTCCCCGATACCCCTCTCTAAATATGATATTCCCTATCCTGTGATGAATCTGGGCCTTGGAGTTGAAAGACTTGCCATGATCATCCATGAGGCCACTGACCTGCGGGGCATGAGCTATCCACAGATGGAATTGTACTCTGAATGGGAGATGTCCGACAGCGAACTTGCCAGGCATATTGAAATTGACAGGATCCCGGAAACACCCCAGGGCAGGGAAATATTCGAAGCCATTGTTAAACAGTGTGAGGCCCATGCATCCGAACCAAGCCCCTGCCAGTTCCCTGCATGGGAAGGAGAAATTGAAGGGCACAATGTAAAGGTTTCAGTTATTGAACCAGAAGAAGACACTAAACTCTGTGGCCCGGCTGCTTTTAATGAGATTGTAATTTACAATAACGACATCCTGGGATTGCCAAATAATAAAAAATGGAAAAAAGCATTTTCCAATCATTCAGCAAGGACCGGTGTCAGGTTTATTGAAGCACTGGCGGCAAAGGCAGCAAGCGAGGTCGAAGATGTAGTTGCAAAAGACGATACTGAAATTGAAACACGTGCACGAATAATAAAGACGCCTGCAGAAATCAACATTAAACTATCCCCCCTTGCCCAGCGTTATGTGACCGGCAAAAACAAGAAAATAGACATAAGGGGACCTGTGTTTACCACGATAAAGACAGAAATTTCATGAAAATATTATCATATTCGGCTTTATAGTGGTTCAGAAATCTGCAGGAAGAAATAGGTAGACAGGTAGTCACCACTGATGGGTTTGAAAGTATCAAACTTATTGGGGGTGCGGACTGTACCTATTTCAAAGATCTTGTAATATGCTGTATTGTTGTACTAAAATATCCCACAATGGAATTTGTCGAAAGGACAGTTCATATTGGAAAGATAAGTTTTCCTTATATATCGGGATTTTTTTCATTTCGTGAGGGGGAAGGGACAATAAGAGCCTACCAGAAGCTCAACCACAAACCTGACTTACTTATGATCAATGCCTGTGGTATCACCCATCCTGCAAACGCCGGGTTTACCTCTCATATTGGAGTGATCCTGGATAAGCCTACAATCGGGATTACAAAAAGAATTTTTTGTGGCAGAGCAAAAATGCCACAAAAAGAAAAGAAGCCCAGCCATTGTATCATGAAGGAACACAAAAAGGTTGGCTCCTTAAAGTATTGCCCGAAACAAAACCAATCGTAATTACAGTCGGACATCTGACATCTACCAGGAGTTGCCTGGATATCACAAAAAAGTGCTTGAGAGGAAACAAAATGCCTGAACCATTAAGGATTGCTCATCGATGTGCGGGAGAAGAGAAAAAAGAAAAGGGGTAAAAGCAGTGGTACATGATTGGATGAAAAACATAAAAGGCATTGTGGATGAAGGAAGTCCGGTTTGTATTACTTTCCTGGACAACACGAGAGGAGACGTATCGGAGAAACTCTTCTGCGAAATCATTACGGATGCGAGATATGGAGAACAATCCTTGATTACAGCACAACGATGCAGAGTCGGCAAATTCATACTTGGTAAAAGCAATGAACCCCCGGCTGAATATTATTTTAATACAGGTAGATACGCATCATACGAAATCGCAGAAAAGGCGGTCCTTTCCCTCTGCAGGCTGGAAAAAGAATATGGGACTTTGAAAATCGAACCTCTTTCGAAAAACAGCACAAAATTTGATCTTTGTATTTTGTACCTGAGACCGGAAAAAGCAATGCGAATCATCCAGGCGATGACCTATTACAATGGAGTTCCAGCAGACATTCAAACACTAGGCGCAGCTTCTGTATGCAGTGATTGTGTAGCAGGGACCCTGAATAAAGGAATATCTCTGTCTTTTGGCTGCAAAGGATCCAGAAAACACAGCAAGTATAGCAGCGAAGAAGTACCTATCGGAATACGCTATGACATGCTGGAAAAAGTAGAAAAGGCATTGGGAATAATCCCGAATACCTTTGATTGATCAACGGGCATCATAGAAGGACATTTCTTCGGCATCAACAAGGGTAATCTGCCCTATCTGATTGGAGAGCACTTTCCTCACCCTTGCCATACATCTAGATTGCAGCTGGATACGTATCATGGTCATTTCCCTTTCCTCGTAAAAATTATCCGTACCGTTGATTATACGATGTGTAGAAACCTGATGCTGCATTAGTTTTACAATAATACCCTTTGTGCCTGCAGTCAAATCCTGTGTACTTGTGGAAGTAAGGAAAATATTATCTCCTACGTGCAGATTCAGTGCCGTGAAAAAATTATGAGGACTTCTGATCTCAATCGTCCTTAGCCCATGGTTCTTAAGATCTGTAACTACATCATGAGAGATTCCGGTTAAAGCAACATATTCCATTTAGATCACCCATACATAGGGAACTCTTTCCTGGTGGAAGAAGGCTGTTCCGTGCTCCGCACATCTTCTGCAAGTTTCTGCATCTCAGCTTCAATCTTCTCAGCCTGCTCGATGAGACTTTCCGTATCTATTGAGTAATCGCAGAAGTCATTTAGTATCTTTATTACAGCTGCAGCGGCCCTTGGATCCGGATTCTGGGTTTGTGTAGCTCCCAGAAGACTGATGGCAGGAAGTTTACGCATAAAGCATTCCGCCATAATACTGCCGGATATACCCGATATTGTACCCATCTGGAAGATTTCCACTTTTTCTTTTATGCGCTCCAGCATTTCCTCAGTTGTAGCAGCACCGAAGACAATAGGTTCTTCACTCGCGGTAGCAATTCCGGCAATTGAAATGATTTCCTTTACATTTACCGACTGAGCCCAATCAACAAGAGCCTTACTTACATCATAGGAAATAGAAGGATTGATGGGGATATCCGACACAACCATTATAAGATTGAGAGCCGGATTTTCATATATCCTGACAGGCATGTTGATTATCCCTTCATAGAGCACTGCTATGGGAGGGAAATAACGGGATTCTATGGAACCTATATATTCCATATCGAGTTCTTCAATTATTTGCTGACTTGCAATATTACCCACAAGCCCGATACCCGGGAACCCTTCTATTAAAATAGGCTCTTCGGATTTTACCTTTTCTGTGATAATATGTACATCACTTTTGTAATCTGTTTCCGACAAAAAAACCACCTGCGTTTAGAAATCTAATATAAACTATACCAACTAGCATAGTATATGTTTATACTGATAGATAAGTCCTGCCCGAAATAAAACATATAAAATTTATAATTTCTTTTCTTTCAGGTTTATATCTTCATCCTGCTGGTGTGACATCAATATTGCAGATTTTAAGAAAAAGGCCGTTAAAAGCACTGCCAGTGCAAAGAAAAGTAGTGCAATAATAACAATTGTCAGTGGATCCATTTCTTAAAAATAAAAAAGAAAGTGAGTTTACACTTTCTGTGGTTTCTCATAAAGTTTTATTTTCTGAAGCTGGGCACCTTTCTTGGAATGAGGCTGCCTGAACACAGAATCATTGGCTTTCTCAATTTCCCTGGCTTCAATTGCAAGCTGTGCGGCTGCACGCATGAGTTCATGGCCTGCTGCTGCAGTGAGAGCAACATCTTCAATCTCTTTAAGGATAAAGCAGGCTGGCATGTTTACTTCTGCGACTTTGCTTGCCATGTGGAGGGCTGCAAGACCCTTTGCTTTAGCGTAAGGGTTATTGAAACCGGCACGTTCAATGCATTTCTGTGGTTTTGCAAGAATGTGTGGAAGTTCAAGGTCTGCACCGGATTTGCCTTCATCGACCTGAGCAGTTACCGCATCAAGTTCTTCCTGGAGAAGCCTGACCACACCACAAGTGGAAAGGACTTTCATTGCATCAGAGTTAAAGGAGGCCATTTCGACAGCATCTAAGAACTCTGTCTTGGCACCGATAAGAGGATCAACAGTCATTATAATGTAACCGAAACCTGCATCCTCAAGAGCCTGTCTGTCATCTTTCTTGGTAGGTCCGTCAGAGACGACAATACATGGATAATCGTTCCATAACTCACGGGCAGATTTGGGACCCGGTGCACTTGCGTTGGGGCTGATCATTACAACAAAGTCAGGCTCCCATGCCTTCAATTCATCAGTAGAAGCTGCTGTTTCCTTGTCCATTTTGGGACCAGTACCAAACACGCGGGTGCTGATACCTTCCCTGGCTGCAATTTCATCCTGTACAAGGTCAATGACCTGGCTCATACCCAGGTTACCCAATTTGATAAATCCTACTTTTACCATATAATCACAGAGGGAAAATAACTACGTAGCATATATTATTTTTGGATTTACACATAACAGTACTAAATTGTTAAACAAGAGAGGGAATAGCAGATATTATTATCCGAAAAAGTTAAAAGCAATGTAACTAATCTACAGCCATATTTCCTACATACCTCTATTATTATCTCAAATGATCAGGTTTGATGAAGTGACTTTAGCCAGCAATTCTAACAGAAAATTTTCTAAACTGATTATTTTTGATATGGACAGCACCCTAATAGATGCTGAGTGTATCGATGAGCTTGCACTTGCTGCAGGAGTGGCAGACAAAGTTGCACAGATTACAGATCGCACAATGAGAGGAGAACTTGACTACCATCTGGCTCTTCTGGAAAGAGTGAAACTCCTTAAAGGTCTGGAAATTACAAAGGCAAAGGACGCGGTTGAAAAGATCGAACTAATGCCTGGTGCAAAAGAACTCCTTGAGCATGTGAAATCACTTGGATACAAAACTGCAATGTTATCCGGAGGATTTACTCTTTCCTCTGACAGGGTTGCAAAATTACTCAACATCGATTACGTATATGCCAACACTCTAGAGGTGAAAAATGGATATCTGACAGGTGTAGTGTCTGGCCCTATGACACAAAACCTTTCAAAAGAAGTTGCCTTTGAAGAAATTGCCAGAAAGAATGGCTTCCTACCCGAAGATTGTATCGTGGTAGGAGATGGGGCAAATGATGTCTGTATATTTAAGAGAGCAGGTTATTCGATTGCATTCAATCCAAAACCAATTCTCCATCAACATGCAGATGTCATAATTTCAAAGAAGGATCTTAGGGCATTAATTTCCGTGATTGATTCACTACAATAAAGTGGGTCCTGAAGTATCGTGCATTAGAAATGCATGAAATGCCAGCTACATTTGCTGGACCGGGAGGATATATCGAACATGCAAAAAGAACTGAAAGACAAAAGGAAAGAGCTGAGAGATCTCTCTGAAGAACACAAGAATAAACGTAACGAACTTAATGCACAAGCAAGTATACTTGCATCAAAACGCAATGAGCTCAACAAAAAGACAAAAGATCTTATCAATGAAGCGCAGGAATATAAAAAACTTCGTGACGAAAATAACGAAAAAGTTCAGGAATTCAAGGACCTTCGTGATAAGACCAATGAAAAGGCAAATGAACTTTTTGGAAAAGTTGATGAGCTCAGAAGTGCCAATAATCTTACAGGACCATCCCTGAAAGAGATTCGCAAGGATATCGACAGGCTGGAATTCTCACAGCAGACCGAAGTGCTTACACCCTCAAAAGAAAAAGAACTGGTCAACAAGATATCCGAACTCCGGAAACTTTACGATACAAAGAAAAAGCAAATTGAAAGTAATACTGAGCTAAATGATCTGCTTACGGAAGCACAGGAAATCAGGGAAGAGGCTTCCGGCTACCATACAACCCTTTCTGAATATGCTCAGAAAGCTCAGGAATATCATGACAAGATGATTACCACTTTCAAAGAAGCGGATAAGATACGCGCGGAATCCGATACTGCACACAAAGAGTTTGTACAAATCCAGGAAAAAGCAGATGAACAGCACAAGGCTTTCATTGCAGCTCAGAAGGAAATCCGGGATATTGACAAAGAACTTCGTAAACTCAAGAAGAAAGACGGTGGCAGGAAAGGCGCAGACATGGAAGAAGTCCGTAAGGATGCCGAGGATATATTTGATAAGTTCAAATCCGGTGAGAAGCTTACTACAGAAAACCTTATGACCCTCCAGAAGTCCGGCCTTCTATAACAATGGAAATGATGATCAGGGCAAGCCCTGATTATATTTTATATATTATTTAAGGACGTATTGATTTCTGTAATAATCATCCCGCATAAGACAGGTTTTTGCTTTATAGACAGAATCATTCCGGATTCGATCCCATATTTTATCTATTTTTTCATTATGTATGTTACCCACCGAAATTGGTATGCATGCACAGGGACTGACATTTCCTTCAGGGGTTATATGCAACCATTTTTTACCCGCAAAGCATCCCATTCTGCGCAATACATGAGGTACCGAAAATACACGGGGGCCATTCATGTTGTTTGAACGCTCAATAAAATCATTGAATTTTTGCATGTCCCTGGGTGAGAGAAGATCATCCTTATGGTCAAACCATCGACCTGTGGGTACGATCTCAAAAAAGGTGATTTCATGTACACCCATGTCCTTTGCAAGTTGGTAGAAATTGTCCAGCTCATCGATATTAGAAGGAGAAATTACAACATAGATATTTACCAGTAATCCAACATCAAGGGCATTCTCTATAGCAGATATCGCAGCCCTGTAGACACCTGTCCTGCCACGCATCCTGTCATGGGTTACTTCGAATGCACTATCCAGACTGACACTGAGCATATTCAGACCTGCCTCTTTTAATGCCAGGGCTTTTGCAAAATCCAGACCTACACCGGAAGTAAACATACCGGCTATTGCCCTCTCATCATCGACATATTTAATGAGATCTTCAAGTCCATTATATAACAGAGGCTCCCCCCCATCAAAAATAATTAAAGTTGAACCCATTTCCAGACACTGATCTATAGCATTTCTTACAATATCAGGAGAGAGAGATGCCCTGTTATTTGTATCGGGTAGTGCACAATGCAGACACCTGTTGGGACATTCCTCGGTTATGGAAATTGTCACCTGTTCTGGAACCATTTTTCCCCTCATATATCCCATCTGACTGGAAACCAACCTGCCAAAAGCCTTTCCAGGGATTGGAGGCATCCATGTGGAAAATACAAGAGACTCACCATTTACAAGGGCAGGCTTGGAACCATCGAACATGTCCAGCATATCTGATAGCAGCGGTTTCACTGCTTTTGATGCAAGACCTGAAGTATGCATATTGACACGTCCGTTTTCAACAGTAGCATAAACCTTGAAAAAGGGATTTGTATAAAAATTATATTTCATGGTACCACCCGTCACCTGTTTCTCAGGAATGCACTGAATCCAAGAAGTGATGAAGGTTTCTTTTTAAGCATGAAAAGAGAAACCTGTAATGCTTTTTGAAAAGAGGAGCCCTGAAGGAAGGATAAATCCTCTTGTTTGAAAACTTCCATCATATCATCGATTTCCCTGTCATCCATTTTGCGGAGTGTTTCAAGCGCCATTCTCCCCAAATAATATTCAGTCCTGTATTCTTTTGCCCACATACGTGAATAACGGGAAAGGAAACGAGCAGAGGTATTTCTCTCCTTTACACTTTCAGCAGCAATTCTCCCACACATTTTGCCACCGTGAATAGAATAGCCAATGCCGGATTGTCCGGACGCCCCTCCTGTCAGCATAATACCATCAGCAACCATCTGGTTTGGAATAGTAACAATTGGGTCTCCCCCGGTTTTCACTTCACCTAACTTTAAATCGGACAGTCCTTTCATCCGCTTGAATTTATCCACCCATTTATCAAAAAAGGAAGATACATCCCTGCCATGTCTTCTGACATAAACGCCTAGTGTTGCCCTGTCCCCCCCACATGGAGAATATGTTGATTTCCAGCCGGGAGCCACACTTCCCACAAAATATTCAAACATATCCGGTTCACCTATCCCATCGCCTTCTACCTCT
>JASMTL010000140.1:0-11473 GCA_041694315.1 Methanosarcinaceae archaeon
CTCTATATATTTGTCCAGCATCTTTGAAAGTGAGGTTGCTGCATGACCTGTGCCAATATTGCCCAGTTCTTTTAGTACCTCCACTTCCATTTCATTAAGTAATTCTAATTCAGGCATCTCGATTTCCTCCTATCAATGTTGAGACATCAATGATTGGTATCACCTTACCGTCCCCTAAAATTGTAACTCCGTTAAATCCTTTAACTCTGGACAGTACACTGCCGATAGGCTTTATTACGATTTCCTGTTGATCTATAATGGAATCTACAATAATAGCCATCTCTTCGTTATCTTTCTCTACTATAATTCCAATTTCTTTGTGTGATTTTGGTTTGTTGTCTTCGATTTCAAAAATTTCCTTTAATTTTATCATAGGTAGGAGTTTATCTCTCACATAGAGTAGTGGCTGATCATAGATGACTTTGATATTTGATTCATTGACATTAAGGGCTTCAATTACATTGGAAATAGGAATCGCATAGTTCTCATTGGCTACTTCTACTACCAGGGCTCTTATTATGGCAACAGTGGGGGGCAGGCTGATTTTTATGCGTGTGCCTTCTCCCTTTGTAGAATAAACCCTGACATTACCACCCAGTTTATCTACTGCATTCTTCACAGCATCCATTCCAATCCCCCTGCCTGATATTTCGGTAGCGCTGTCCTTTGTGGAAAAACTGGGAGTGAAAATTAGCATCCTGATTCCATCTTCATCAAGTTTTTCGATTTCAGAGGGCGAAAGGATCTCTTTTTCCAGAGCTTTCTTTTTGATATTTTCCACATCCAGACCCTTTCCATCATCCTCGATTTCAATAATGACGTTGCTCTTTTCCTGTCTGGCTGAAAGTTTTATGCGACCGGCTTGGCTTTTTCCAGCCTTCTCTCGGTCTTGTGATTCTTCGATTCCGTGATCTACTGAATTTCTTACCAGGTGCACCAGTGGGTCACTGATCTCATCCAGAATAGTCCTGTCCAGTTCCGTATCCTGCCCCTCTATCTCAAAATTGATTTCTTTGCCAAATTTTTTGCTTAAATCTCTTACCATTCTGGGGAACTTATTGAACACCCTCTCAATCTTGACCATCCTCATCCTCATCACTTCATCCTGCAGACTCGTGATGGATTTATCCAGGATGCCGGTAGCTTCTTCAAGTTCGGGTATTTTATGTTGGTGTGATATCTGAAGCAGGCAACCTTTATTGATGACCAGTTCACCGACAAGGTTCATTATATTGTCCAGATCAGAAATCCTAACTTTAATGGAATCCTGTCTCTTGGGCCCTGGCCCTGTCTTTTTGGTATTGTCGGTTTGGGCGATGGATTTTCTGTTTTCAGATTTTACTTTAGGATTTTCTGTTGAAGTTTGTTTAATCGTTTCTTCCTTTTGCTTTTCAATTTCAGCTTTTTGAGATTCTTTAACTTCTTGACTTTCTTCCTCTATTACTTGTTCAGTTACCTTTTCTTCTTTGTCTACCTGTGCATTTTGAGGCTCTTGTACTTCTTGTTCTTTTTCTATTGCTTTTACAGTTGCCTTTTCTTCTTCATCGATCTGTACTTTCTTATCTTCATTAAATTCTGAAGGGGTTGGCTGCATCAATCGAGGTTTTTCATATTGTCTTTTTTCCCAGGCAAGGTCAGTGCTGGATTGGGTGTTACTGATAAACACAGCCATTAGTTGCTTTACTTTTTCTTGGAGGGAATATTTCTCATTCCTGATAATATCCCTGATTTTACTCATTAAACTGATGTTATTCGGTCCACTTTCATATATAATTTTATAATCAGTTTCATATCCATGAGTTGTTTCTTTACTATTCTCGCTGACCTTGGTTATTTCGAAGGTAGTTTCTTCCTGAATGTAGTTTTCAGATTCATTTTTTATGGTTTCATTGTCTGTTGAAGTATATTCAACATCTGGGCCACATTTTATGACTTCATAACTCTCGATCTCCGAAATCCTATCCATAGCATCCTTGACCCTGTCCGCTTCTCCTTTGATAAAAACTTTAAGTGAACCATTGAATGTACCATCGATTTCCTCTTCCGCAGGTTCGGTCCTGACAACTTCCCCTGCTTCTCCCATTGATTCTATCACAAGTACAGCTTTTAATTCCTTGATGTCTGCTGAAGGTGATATCTGTGTATTGAGTATGATGTTATATTCATCAGAGGCAAGATATTCTTCAGATACATTTTTCAGTTGTGGTTCAGCAACGTCCTTTTTAGTTTCTTCACTTCCCTTTTCCGTAATTTCAAACATCTCGATCTCCGAGATTTTCTCCATTACTTCCTGGACTTTTTCTGCCTCTCCATTGATGAAAACCTTAAGTTTTCCCTTGAATGTATTATCGATTTCCTCTTCTGCAGGTTCGGTCCTTATTACTTCTACCTCTTCCTTAAGAGATTCTATCACAAGTACAGCTTTTAATTCCTTAATATCTGCATCATTGGAAATTTTGGTGTCAAGAATTAGATTGTAATCTTCATCCAGGGGATCAACATCGTTCTGCATACCTTCAGAAACCTTTGGTTTTCCCTCTTCTTCCGGTATAATCTCTACATCTTCCGAAGCCGAGCTGGATACTGCATCTAAAGATTCTTCAACGGTTTCGTTTGAGGCAACCTCTTCTCGAGCACAATCTTCAGTTGCACTTCTACCCTGTTGTTTGTATTCTTCAAAAGATTCCAGAAGGTCTTGTATTTCGGTATCATCAGTACCCTGGGACTCGATCTTTTCAACCATTTCATTGATGCGGTCTACGGTTTCAAGCATTACATCTATAAGTCCGCTATCAATGTTTATTTCGGCACATTTTATTCCACTTAGCACTTCTTCCATTTTGTGGCATAATTTTTCAAGTGATGTATACCCCAGGAATCCGGCCATTCCTTTTATTGTATGAGCTACCCTGAATATTTCATCCAGTGCATTCTCATCCCCGTTTTCCAGGTCAATGAAGGCTTGGTTAAATATTTCCAGATACTCATTAATTTCCTGAAGGAACTCATCCTTATAAACATCCATATCAATATCCATTACCTCATCCCTCTATACATCTAACAATCTC
The DNA here is from genome assembly GCA_041694315.1 of Methanosarcinaceae archaeon. GTDB lineage: Archaea > Halobacteriota > Methanosarcinia > Methanosarcinales > Methanosarcinaceae > Methanohalophilus. The sequence continues at coordinate 3,069 of JASMTL010000140.1, forward strand.
TTCAGGAATTTCAAAAATAGGTTTTACCACGTCTATTGCTCCTGCTTCAATAGCCGCTTTTGGCATTCCGTAAATCACGCATGTGTCCTCACTGCATGCGATAGTTTTCCCTTCATTTTCATGGATCAATTTAAACCCGTAAGTCCCATCATTTCCCATTCCTGTAAGTATGGCGGCAACCATATTTTTTCCATATACATTCGTCACACTTTGAGCAGTAATATCGACTGCAGGAATCACCGCGTGTACCGGTTCACCTTCTACAATCTTTATCCTGATAACTCCCAATGCTTTACGAACTTGCATATGAAATCCGCCGGGAGCTATATAGACGACTCCATTTTCGACCTTTTCATTGTTCCTGGCTTCTTTAACTTGAAGTTGCGATAAACTATCAAGTCTTGCAGCCAGTTGGTTACAGAAATTTCCTTTTGGCATGTGCTGCACTACAAAAACAGGCGCAGGCATATTTTCAGGTAGTCTGGGTATGATTTGTTCAAGAGATGAAGGACCTCCTGTAGAGGAACCTATAAGAACCGCTGTTTCATCGGGCGTTTTATCCCAGTTTCCCTTTATGATTTCTCCCTTGAATTTTTTCAGGTTAAGCAAACGAATTATATTCGGTTTGGAATTATGAATATTATTGACCTTTGAAACCAGCTCATCTTCGATTTTGTCAATTTCATGTAATCCAGTGGGTTTTGTAATAAAATCGATTGCACCCAATCTTAAAGCTTCCAAAGCTTCTCTTGAACCCTTTTTGGTGAGAGTGCTGAACATAATCGTGGGGATGGGGTTTGTATGCATTATTTTTTCAACAGCAGTTATCCCATCCATGACAGGCATGTTGACATCCATCACGATTACTTCAGGTTGCAGTTTTCCTGCCTTTTCTATGGCTTCCTCCCCATTTCTTGCAGTTCCAACAACCTCGATATTATCGGCACTCTCAAGCATGTCTTTTGCTGCCTTTCTCATCAGGGCAGAATCATCAACAACAAGGGTTCTTATCATATTATCCACCGGCCTTCATGCGCCAGTAACCTTTTTTATTTCCTCAACGACTTTTGGTCCCTGGAAGGGTTTTATGATATATCCTTTGGCACCGAGTTTGATAGCTGTTTTTACAATTTTTTCCTGGCCCACAGCAGTGCACATCACAACTTTTGCACTTTTATCCATACCCTTTATTTCTTTTAATGCATCAATTCCACTCATATCCGGCATCACTATATCCATTGTAACAATGTCCGGATTCAATTCCTTGTACATTTCCACTGCCTGTTTCCCGTTTTCAGCTTCACCGGCTATATCAAATCCAGCTCCAAAAAGGATATTTTTCAGGAGTTTTCTCATAAATGCTGTATCATCTACAATTAATACTTTTGACATGCAACCTCACCTTTTTCAATCTTATTTTGATGCATTCCCAACCATGGTAACTCCACGAGGGGTTAGTTCAATTTCTTTTCTGACTTTAACAACCTCTGCCAGGCCGTTCTCAACAAGTTTGTCATAATATTCATTGAGCTCGTCTGTGGATATCCCTACAATGTTCTCTATTGAGACAAAATCCAGACCCGAGTATACGAGTGTCAGAATTTCTTTTTCCGTCTCAGTCATATCAATCTGGGGTTTATGTGTCTCGATGAGTCTGGTAATGTAATTCTCCAGCATCTCAAGGGTGGTCTCGGGACACATCAGCAGACTTGTTGCCACCTGTCCCTTTTTGACTTTCGAAAGGACCAGCACTTTCCTCTGTTTTCCTCCGATATTTCTTGTCTCCTTAACCACCCCTCCGATGTTATCAAACAGCATCTTCTGCTGCTTTTTTGGTGAAAGGAACCAGAAACCTTCATCCGTTACACTGAAATATCCTTTCTCCCATTTTGCACCGGATGACACCACGCCTCCAACGGTTGCAGAATCAAGATAATAGACCGCAAACCTGTCTGCTTTCAGATTAAAGGCAAGAAATCGGAAGACCTGTGCCCGGATTTTCTCCGGGGGTTTGATAATAGTCTCTCCGTCCTTTTTGATCCTGATCGCTTCAACACCTTCTACATCGACATCGCCAAGATCTTCGATCTCGTTTACGGGAATTTTCTTTTTTCCTATGGACAGGGTTTGATCGGTAATTAACAGTTCTGCATCCATCCAGTTCCCGTCAAATAATTTTGCCGGGGTTCTGAGATGAACTTTCTCTGTCATCTTTTCATACCCTCAATTTCTTCTTCACTGAATACTTTGTCCAGATCTATGAGTGTCAACAATCCGTCCTCCAATTTACCCACGCCCGTCAGGAACTTTGATTCGTCCCTTGATGTTATTATATCAGGCAGCTCATCTATATCGTTCGAGGACAGATATTTGACCTCATTGACACTATCCACGATCATTCCAATGACCACGTTTTCGTATTCGATCACAATGATCCTGGTCTCATTGTCAGTTTCCTTTGTCTCTTTGCCGAACCGTTTTCTCAAATTGATTATGGTTGTGATCTGTCCCCGGAGATTTGTCACACCTTCAATGAAGTCTGGAGAATTCGGGATCCTTGTGATTTTGGGTGGTTTGATTATTTCCTTTACCTGGGAAATATCGACTCCGTATCTTTCCTCTCCCATATTAAAGACGATAACCTGCACCGTTTCTTCCACATCCATCATTTGACTATGGGTATCCATTTTAGGCCACCTTTGTATTTTAAGGAATGAAAACAAGTTCTCAGTTATTAGAGAACTTGAAGTTCTTTTTCATCATATCCTGTGTCTTATTAGCAAGGTCGTCTACGTTATTTATAGAGGTACTAACCTGCTGTGCAGCTGCGGTCTGCTCCTCGATTGCTGCAGAGGTTTCCTCACTGCTTGCTGCATTTTCTTCTGCGGTTGAAGCAACCTCGCCGATATTCTCATCAATACTTTCAATTTTCTCCAACCCATCTTCGGATTTCTGGTTCAGTTCACCGAGCATTCCATTGATTTTTTCGACCATCTCGGCAATTTCCCCGGCTTTGCCCAGAGCTTCTTCGATGTCCTTGCTTTCACCTTTAGCTTCTTCTTTTGCCCTGTTGATCGCTTCGGTAACTTTTTCAGTTTCCTTCTGGACATCACCCACTATCTCGTTGATCTCATCGGTACTGCTTCTTGATTCTTCGGCAAGTTTGCGTACTTCGTCTGCTACCACTGCGAATCCTCTACCGTGTTCTCCTGCCCTTGCAGCCTCGATTGCTGCATTCAGAGCCAGCAGGTTTGTTTGGTCTGCAATCGACTGGATTTTATCGGTAACTTTGCCAATGTTATTGACGGCACCATCCAGAGAAGTTACGATTCCTGCAAGTTGTTCAATTTCATTCACAATGTTGTTCAGGTCTTCCATTGCATTGCTTTGAAGTTCTTTGGTAACTTCACTTTTTTGGACCGCCTCTTTGGAGTATTTTGCAGACTCTGTTGCTGAATCGCTGAGTTCGTTGAAAATCTGTGCGGAAGCTTTTACATCAGAAGCAGAGGTATTGGCATGCCTTGAAAGATTCTCGGATCCGGTGGCAATCTGTTCTGCTGCGGTGGATATCTGCTCCATTCCTGCATTCATCTGGTTGACAGCTTCTTTGGATTGTTTCACTTCTTCAATTGTGCTGCCCATATCACTGAGGATATCTTGAACAATGCCTCTGAGATTTTCTACAAAAGCGTTGAACTCATCGAATGTCTTGCCGAAATCGTCATCCTTTGTTTTTTCGAGTTTTGCATCAAGATTGCCTTCTCCAACCATCCTGATTCCTTCTCCAAGGTCTTTAAGACAGTTGTTGGTATAGTCGAGTAGATTCTCAACTTCCTTTTCTTTTTGTTTGACCTCTGTCAGGTCAGTCATAATATTGAGCACGCCAACAATATCGCCATTATTATCTTTTATAGGGATTGCTGAAGTGACAGTGAATAACTCAAGATCACGCATTGAAAGCTTAAGCCATCTTTCTTTATTGTAGATTCCTTCTCCACTTTCTAAAACAGAATCGACTATAGTTTTATCGACCCCTTCTACAATGTCTGCAGGCGATGCACCAAAAGCTTCATTAGCATTGTTATATTTGCACTTCTCCAAAAAATAATCATTGATATACTTGATTTTTCCATCTTTATCAGTAAAAAGTGCCAGAGATGGCTGTGGTATACTTTGTACGATCATTTTTCTGGATTCTTCTTCTGCTTTTACATGCTGGGTTATATCCAAAAAAACCCCGTCTATGTAAATTGGTTCTCCACTATCATTACGTATGATCTTGCCTTTTTCTTGTATGTATATAATTTCATCATCTTTTGTTTTTATTCTATAGTCAACACTGTATGGAGTATTCTTTTTGATAGCTTCATCAATAGCTTCATCTATTGTGGATACATCTTCAGATAAGACCAAATCTGACCATGTTAACTTTTCGTTTAGAAACTCCATCTTTGAATAACCAGTCAATTCCTTCACACTTTGACCGATATAATATATAGCCCAGGATGATTTTATGTCACATCTGAATACGGTGACTGGTAAATTGTCAATCAATCCTGCAATCTCTTTTTCCTTTTGTGCCATCTCTTTATCATCAGTTCCAATTTGCATGTCGTTTTCAGGAATTGTTTCTATATCTCCCATAGTTTATCCACTCCAAATATCTCATTACGATGATTTCCGGGGTTATCAGTAGTGTACATTCACACTGGTCTGAAATGTCATAATAATGAGCATAATGATACTTCTATGCAATTATGCAATTTAATATATTTATATATTTTGCAGGTGATCAGAATTATTTGGTATATGGTATAAAAATAGCAGTATAGACCATCTCTGAAATCATGGTCTATATTTTTTATGAAATGAAGAAGTCACAGAAAAGACTTTGAAAAAAATAATTGAAAATGGATTGCCGTAATTATTCGGTCCCTTTCATTTTGTTGTAATTCTGGTACCCGGCTTTATCCCTTCTACAGGTTTGCTTTTTGCACATTCCTGTCTGACAACATTGGATATCATTTCAGGCTGGGTCCCATCCATTACTATCGTATCGATGTTGCATCTTTCGATCATCTTAGCAGCCAATGGGTCTACCGGTGATTTAGACCCTGCTTTCATTTCGGTGGAAATGACCACATCAAGCAATTCCTTTGGTGTCATCACATCAAACTTTCTGGCATTTTCATCGGTTGCAGGGTCACTTGAATAAACCCCGTCCACTGAAGTTGCAATCACCATCATGTCAGCTCTTAAGTATTCGGCAAGAACGGCAGATACCATGTCTGTGGTCTGGCCCGGGATTACTCCTCCCATGACAACTATTTTTCCGGAAGCTAAAGCCAGTTCTGCATCCTTATAATTCAAAGGAGGTTCCGGATATGCATTTTTCCCCAGGGCAGCTATCAGGAGTTGTGCGTTGAGGCGGGTTACATCAATCCCTATGAAATCACAGGTCACTTCATTAGCCCCTATCTGCCTGGCAGTTTCTATATACTGGCGGGCTGCAACACCTCCGCCTGTCACGACGACAATTGAATGCTCTTGAGAAAGCTCTTCCAGCATACTTGCATACTTTTTGAATCTTTCTGGATTTAGGTCTCTGGCAAGGACGGACCCGCCTATGGATATTACGAATAACATGAATGCTCCTCCGGATATTGTGCATGAGAATTTATAGTTATACTGGATGCAAAATAGGGATGAGAAAAAAATACAGCCGTTTTGTAGAAAAAAGATGTTATTTGAGGCTGCATTTTTCTACCTTTATAAATGGTATGCCTGATACAATCGCTCTATGTCCAATTCCGTGACATCCGAAGAATAGGAAGTAGTTCTGTAATTCCTGATTACGCAATAGATTCCCTCTTCAGACATAGGATTTACCCGGCAAAGTTGTTCAAAAAAGTAAGGGAAAATGGACTAATTATTCCATTGTGATTGCTTCGGTTGGACAGACGTCCACGCATGCACCACAGTCCACACACTCTTCAGCGTCTACGACTGCAATGTTTTCATCGTTCATTGAGATTGCTTCAGATGGACATTCGTCCACACATGTTCCGCAACCTATACATTCGTCAACATTGATTATTGCTACCATATATATCGTCTCTCCTGTTGATTTTAACGTCTTAATAGACTTCATCCTATCATTAAATAACTAAAATAAAAAGTTATCGATTAGGATTTATAGCATCTGATTTCATTCTTGCTTCGTATGAGTACGGAATGATTGCAGAATCTTTTAAATTTAACAGACATATTTATTTTGGAGTAATATAATGATATTGTAAACACACTCTCAATTTGGATATATGATACAATGAAAGATGAAAAAGCAATTTCTCCTGTTGTCGGCATCATGTTAATGATTGCCATAACCATTGTTCTTGGAGTCACTCTGATCTTCTTTGCCACGGCCTTTGAAATGCAGGAGCCTGCACCTTTTGTGGCACATTCAAGCGGGGAACTGGTACGCAAAGGGGGTGCAGATGAGACTTTTGAAGATCAAAGAGTATACATATATCATAATGGTGGTGACTCTGTGAAAATGTCTGAAGTTGAAATTGTGGTGGATGCTACCAAATGTTGTGGAGTGAAAGATCGTATTGTGAATTTGCCTACAACCACTAATAAAATAGACAGTCAAAACCTGGCAGAAGATTCGGGTTTGATTACCAAAACGCCTGGTTACGGTGGTGGTGCAATTTCAGAAGATTACTTCTCTACAGGAGAAAACTTGTGGTTTCGCATCAATAATGGTAAATGCCCCTTAGAAAAAGGTGACCAGATAACTGTAAAAATCATTCACACGCCTACCAACACCATTGTCATAGAAGAAACCCTGACCGCTTCCTGACACACATTAACTTCCAATCCAATATCTTTTTAATAGGAGGAGCTTTAGGGAAAGCCATGAGCACCCCTGACAATTATATCCAGTATTTCCCCCTGGAGCAATGTTATCCCAACCAGAAGGACGCAATGGAGAAAATTCACCGCTCCCTGCTGGAAGAAAATCTGGTGCTTTTTGAAGGAGCCTGTGGGACAGGGAAGACCCTGAGTGCTCTGGTTCCCTCGCTGCATGTGGGAAAACAATTGGGCAAAACCGTGTTCATTGCCACCAATGTCCACCAACAGATGCTACAGTTCATAGATGAGGCCCGCCAGATTAAACGTACCCATGATATCAAGGTCCTTGTTTTCAAGGGTAAGATGAGCATGTGTCCCCTGAAACAGGGATATGATGAATGCGAGGCCAAACGGGATAATACCTACGATCTAATGGAGATCGAAAAAGAAATTATTCTCAAAAAACAGGAGTCAAAGGCTGCCTGGGACGAGTACAAATCCTCAGGGGAAGCGGCTCATGCTTCTCTTAGGGATGCTGTCGATGAGGAGCGGGAAAAACTCGAGGAAAAAGCAAGTTCCCTGAGAAAACGTTCATGTGATCCCCTTTATGAGGTTTTAAGGGCTGAGGATGAGAAATTCCAGAAATGGCTTTTCCAGGATGTACGCGATCCTGAAGAGGTCAATGATTATGCCGCTGAAAACGGGATGTGTGGGTATGAACTTCTCAAGAGGGAGTTGAAAAATGCCGATCTTGTCATAGCCAATTTCCATCACATCCTCAATGATATGATATTTTCCACAATGTTGCGCTGGATGGACAAAGAACCCGAAGATATTATTGCGATATTTGATGAAGCACATAATATAGAAAACGCTGCCAGATCCCATTCATCCATTACCCTGACAGAACATACCATCGAAAGTGCCCTGGCTGAACTCAATGCCAACGAAAAAAGTGATCTTTTCACCTCCATGCCGGTTGAGGATGTGGAAGCCGTGCTCTCCATCCTCCTGGAAGTGGTCAGGGATACCTATGATAACCGTTTCAAGTTCGGGGAGCGCCAGCGTGTGGGGCGCAACTGGTATGACATACGTATAAGTGACCCCTATGAAAGAAATGATGTGGTATATGCCCGTTTTATGAGGCGAATGAAAGAGACCGGTTATGGGGAGGAAAAACAGGTACAGGAATTGCTCGGGATTGCCGCTGAAGTGGGGGGTTTACTGGATAATGCCTATCATGAACAATACAAACAGGGCCAGACACCGATCCTTAAAAGATCCCACCTAAAACCCACAGCAGAGTTTTTCTCCCAGTATCTCAAACTCTCCAACAATGAGAATTATTATCCGGTACTCAATGTTCGCCGGGACCAGGGCGGGGAGATCTACGGCAGGCTGGAGTTGTTCACCTGTATCCCAAAAAACGTTACAGGTCCGCTGCTGGATTCGATCTACTCGGCAATCCTGATGTCTGCAACCCTGCGTCCCTTTGATATGATCAAAAGCACCCTGGGCATCACACGGCAGACATGCGATCTGGCCTA
>JASMTL010000141.1:0-9312 GCA_041694315.1 Methanosarcinaceae archaeon
TGCATTGAATGGATATAAATCTGCGGTGGCATCGAAAGAATTCATACAGTCTGGCTGCTCTTTACCCCCTGCTTGAAAATGCAGGTTTTGTCAGACGCCCTGTTGACGGAATAATGGTGTACAGCTTTTCCACCGCACAAAAGAAAAGCATATTTACGGAAGTATCTTCTTCAAACACCGATTCTGTCTATATAGCAGGAGGGCCGCATCCATCAGGATCGGTGGAAGAAACTCTTGGATTTTTCGATTATGTGGTAATTGGGGAAGGAGAAGAAACCCTGCCGGAACTTGTGGATACCCTGCAAAGAGGCGGAGATGTTTCAAAAGTAGCCGGGATTGCCTACAAAAAGGGCGGTAGTATTGTGCACACACCCTCCCAGCAACCGGTAAACCTTGATGATTATCCCTGTTTTGACTGTGATGGCCCCAGATCACCAATAGAAATCAGCCGGGGCTGTCCCTGGAATTGCAAATATTGCCAGACTCCCAGACTTTTCGGTCACAAAATGCGTCATCGAAGTATTGATTCTATTGTTCGTTATGCACGCTGCTACAATGATCTGAGATTCACCTCTTCAAATGCTTTTGCCTACGGGGGTGACGGAATTCATCCAAGGCTGGATAAAGTTGAGAAATTACTTGCCTCCCTCGCAAAACTTGAAGGAAAGAATATCTATTTTGGCACTTTCCCATCGGAAGTGCGTCCTGAATTCGTTTCAGAAAATGCTCTGGAACTGGTGGATAAATACTGCACAAACAAAAGTATAAGCCTGGGTGGTCAATCAGGCAGTGATAGGATACTCAGGCAAATTCGCAGGGGACATAGCAGTGAAGATATCTTTAATGCCGTTGAGCTTTGTGTGGACAAAGATATCGTGCCGATGGTGGATTTCATATTCGGTTTTCCCGGTGAAAACCAAGAGGACCAGCGAATGACCCTGGACCTGATTAACTGGATAATCAATAAAGGTGGCAAGGTGCGGGCTCATTACCTGACCCCGCTGCCGTCGACTCCCTATGAAAATATAGTTCCTGCACCGATTGAACCGAATGTAAATAAACTTCTGGGTAAACTGGCACTGGACGGGAAATTGACAGGAAAATGGGCTTAACTTTTATCTGCAATACGGTGAGTATGAAATTGTCCGCAGTGGTACACGTTAACGACAATTTCCTTGCCTGAATTGTATTTTTTCATCTGTCTTTCGTACTGTCTCTGGGAAGGTTTGAGTTTATTTTCCCTGAAATAGGAAAGCATGGTAGTAAGGAAATCTATTCGGTGCTGAAGGAAGCCGGTTTCATATCCCACCACATCTTTTGCCATATGCATGGCATCCTTCTCAGTTATTTCACAGTGATAATAACCGTGTTCGTTCAGGCCTGCTACATGTCTCCACAGGAGCTTGCCCCTGATGTCGGGTTCGCGATTGAGCATATAGGGATATATGCTGCATATCGCAGGTCTCTGTTTGTATATGGTACACAGGCCATCTTCTCCCAGGAAAACACAGGTTCCGTCATCCTTGTAGGTCAGGGCATACCCCTGTACATAGAAATTGCCCTTGTTATCACAGTAATCGAAATAAGGTGCAGGTGTAATTTTTGAAGGATCGATCATCCCGATTCTCTCAACATCCTTCTCCAGCAGGAAAACATGATCATTGTAATCACGGGTGCAACAGCGTGTGCATCTGCTGCATTCAAAACCCACGTCTTTGATTATATCAACCAGTTCTTCAAAAGGGTATGCCTCTACGGCAGAAAGGTCTGATCTGGCCTGTGCGAGCTCTTTACTTATCAAAGCTATCTGCATCACCCGGGACTAACCGTGCTGGCATAGTATTTAAGAATATTTTCAACGGACTACATATACAGGTTTTTTTGAATTGCGTATGACCTTCTCCGCAACACTGCCAAGCAGGAATTTTTTGGTGCTCTGCTGACCTCTGGAACCAATGACGATCATATCGACACTCTTTCGTTCAGCAAAATCCATGATCTTGTCTGGAGGATATCCTTCCAGCATTTTAGTTTCGCAGGACAAATCCTTCTCTTTCGCAATAACCATGGCCTTCCTGAATGCTTCTTTGCCCATCTCCTCCAGCACCCGGCGGGAGGGGCTCCAGGAATCAGGGTTTGACAGAAGGGATGAACCGGGATGTATCACATAAACAACGTAAATACGACTGTCCAAATCCTTTGCAACTTCCATCCCGGTTTCAAGCACCTGCTCAGAATAGCCGGAACCGTCAACGGAAATAAGCATCTTGGTGTAACTCATTATCTAATCCCCCTTACAGTAAATTAGGACAGTATTTTTTATATAACTGTCGTGCTCATTTTTGTTCCCTGAGTTTTTCGGTAATACGCCTTGCAAGTGCTTTTCCTATTCCATCAACTTTTGTGACCTCTTTTTCCTCAGCCTGTCTGACCTTTTCTACGGACCCGAAATGCTGCAATATTTCTTTCTTTTTCTTTTCTCCTATTCCTTCAATCCCATCAAGTTCGGAATGCGAAAGTCTTGCTGATCTTCTTTTTCTGTGGGATGCCACTGCAAACCTGTGTGCTTCATCCCTTACCTGCATGAGTATTTTCAGTGCAGGAGATTTTTTTGGCAGAATCAGCAGTTTACGGGGATGGGTGTCTGGAAAAATTATATGCTCAAATTTCTTGGCAAGGCCGATTATAGGTATATTTATCTGCAGTTTTTGCAAATCCCGGTTTGCGGCGTTGACCTGGCCCTCCCCCCCATCGATAAGTATAAGGTCCGGCATAGCCAGTTTATCATCTTTCATGTGGGAGTATCGCCTTTTAACAGCTTCGGCCATCATGGCAAAATCATCAATTCCTTCAACACCTTTGATATTGTAATGCCTGTAGTCCGCTTTTGAAGGTGTACCGTTTTTGAATACTACCATCGAAGCTACCGGGTCACTTCCCGATATATTGGATATGTCAAACCCTTCTATGTGTCGGGGCAGTGTACCAATTCCCAGTTTTTCCTGCAGGGTTTCCAGTCCTTGCAGCGTCCCCTCCTTTTTTGCTTTTTCAGTGTTTGCCCGATCTCGGGCCATTGTGGCATTTTTCATCGCCATATCAAGGAGTTTTTTCTTTTCCCCTATACGGGGAATGTTCAGCGTGACTTTCCTGCCTGCCTTTTCAGACAGCCATTTCAGGATTACTTCTTCCTCTGGAGGCATCTCTGGTACAACAATTTCGGGTGGTACAGGTGAATCCTGATAGTATTGCTTAATGAATTCGGCAATGACCTCAGAGGATGTACTTTTACCCCGGTACAATTCAAAATCCGCTCTTCCAACCATGTTGCCGCTTCGCACATAGAAGAGCTGGACATAGATGTCCTTCTCATCCACATGTAATCCTATTACGTCCCTGTCATCGATCCCTGCAGTTGTCCTTTGCTGTTTTGCAAGTTCCTTTAACCCTTCAATCTGGTCCCGTATAACCGAAGCTGCCTCATATTGCTGTTTTTCTGCGTATTGCTGCATTTGCTGTTTGAGTTTGCCCAACAGATCACCGGTGTTCCCCCTGAGGTATTTTACTGCCGCCTTCACATTATCCCTGTATTCTTCAGCATCCACATCTCCTGTACACGGCCCCATGCAGCGATTTATATGGTAATTCAGACAGGGCCTTTTCTTCTGTGCGGGATTGCCGTGACACCGGCGGATTTTGAATAGCTGGGATATCAGGTCAAGGGTGGTGCGCACCGGTTTTACACTGGTGTAAGGGCCAAAATAGACAGCATCGTCCATCAACCTGCGTCTGGCCAGGTATATGCGCGGGTATCTGGAATTGATGGTTACCTTCACATAGGGGTATCTCTTATCATCCTTGAGACTGATATTGTATCTGGGCCTGTTCTTTTTGATAAGGTTGGCTTCCAGGACCAGGGCTTCAACTTCTGTGGATGTGACTATGTATTCTATTTCCCTGATCTTGCTAACAAGGACCTTTGTTTTGGGACTCTTGTTTTTGTCAGCTTGGAAGTACTGGCTGACCCTTTTCTTCAGGTCCCTGGCTTTGCCGATGTAGATAATGGTATCATTTGCATCCTTCATCAGGTATACGCCGGGCATGTGGGGAAAATCTGATATGTCCGGATGTCCCGGCACAATATTTTCACTCATTTCTGTGGTGTGCACCCCTTAAAGCAATGTTCAATAAACCTGTCATATGTAATATCCAGAATGGTTTCCAGATTCACTATATCTTCCCGGTTGTACTCAAGAAGCAGATCAAGGGCTTCTTCATTTCCCTTTTCATATTCCTTCCACAGGCGCACGGCTTCAAAACCGTCCATGCCTTCAGTCTCTTCGGAGCGGTTGATTCCTAAGATGCGTTCTATATTCTTCAGTCCGCCTTTCAATCCGATTCTCCTTAAAGGATACATAAGATCGGTATGCATTTGCTCCATTGTTATCTGGGGGAATTCTCGCTGTATAAAGGGCAGGTCAAAACGCGCACCATTGAAAGTCACCAGGAAGTCATATTGCTCCATCTCCTCTACGATTTCTTCCAGATTTATGCCCCGCACGAAACTTTTCACGTCTTTGCCATCATAAACTCCGATGACTGTTATTTTTGAGGATGACGGTGAAAGCCCTGTGGTTTCAATATCCACGTAGGCTACAGAATCTGAAAAATTATGGAATCCTCTCCAGTGTTCGGATGCAGGTATCGATTTTGCAAAATAAGGAATATCGCGTATTTCAAGTTTTTCGATGGAGTTTTCAATTTCCATTGCAATTGTATCTTTTTTGGAAGCCGGGAGGTTTATTGCGTTTTTATCCTGCAGGAATTCATTCCATGTGGTAATTCCGCCGGACCATATTTTCCTCTCGGTCTCTTTTCCGATTCCGGGGATGTGGATATAAGTACTTGTAAGCATTAATGTCACCAATATTTTATATGATGGATTCAGCTCATGTAATTAAATTTGCCAGAATATATACCATTTAAGAAAATGTATTTATATATATGACCAACGTAAATTCTTATACAATATACAACTATAACAGGGAATAATATGCGCGCAGATATTACATCACTCTTTGGGTTAAACGTATATACCAACCTCGGTACTTATGTGGGTAAAGTTGACGACCTTGTAATGAACGTGGACGAGGGAGCAATAAGTGGTCTTGCTCTTTCTGACATCAACCGTGATTTTTTCGATGTGCCTACAAAGGGTGTCATAATTCCCTACCGCTGGGTAGTCACAAGCGGGGACATAGTTCTTATCAGGGATGTTGTCAGCAAATTCAGGAAAAAAGAGCAAGCAGAAGATTGATCATCTCATGAAAGAGCGAGAGATCTATGCAGATTTGCGTTGTGTATCTCCGGTAATTCTTCGCATAGATGGCAGGAACTTCCAGCGTACCCTGAAAAAAGAAGGGTTTGAAAAACCCTATGATCTTTTCTTTGCCACCTGTATGGCCGATTCAATTGAGTCGTTCTTCAAAAAAAGCAACATGAACCCGGTTTTTGCATACACTTTTTCTGATGAGGCAAGCATTGTATTCACGGATCCGCCCTTTGACAGAAGAGTGGAAAAACTTGATTCGGTTGTACCTTCATTTTTGAGCAGTGCTTTTACCCTTTTTTCAGGAATTGAGGAACCTGTGGCTTTTGACTGCCGTGTGATTCCTGTATGCAGTGTCCAGTTTACCGAATATATGCACTGGCGACAACAGGAAGCCTGGCGCAATTTTGTCAGTTCTTATGGATATTACACTCTTATCGATGAAGGTATGGATAGAAAGAGTGCAGCTTCAGTCATGCATGGCAAAAAATCACAGAATATACATGAGATGATGTTTGAAAGAGGCACAAATCTGGCAGAGAAACCTGCATGGCAAAGGCGAGGTGTGGCCGTATACAGGGAAAAATATCCAATAGAAGGATATAATCCTCTTCGTGGGGAAAAGACCCATTCCACCCGTACACGTATCTCCCAGGATTGGGATTTGCCTCTTTTCAATACAGCAGAGGGAGAGAATTTCCTCAAAAGACATATATCTCTGGATTGAATAGAGGTTGCACAATTATTGACCTTATTACCAGTTAAATTATTTTATGCGGTGACCCCATGGACAGAATAGATCTTGTTAAAAGGAATGCTCAGGAAATTGTTACAGAGAAGGAACTGGATGAACTTATGGAAGCAAAGGCAGAGCCTTCTGCTTACACCGGTTACGAACCAAGCGGTAAGATACATATGGGCCACGTGCTTACCGTCAACAAATTGATTGACCTTCAGAAAGCCGGCTTCAATATCACGGTACTCCTTGCAGATGTACACGCTTTCCTGAATCAAAAAGGTACTATGGAAGAAGTAAAACAAATAGCTGATTACAACAGGAGATGTTTCCTTGCCCTTGGTCTTGATCCTGATAAAACCAATTTTGTTTATGGTTCGGATTTCCAGCTGGGTGAGGAATATATGCTCAATGTACTCAAACTCACCTGTACCACTTCCCTGAACAGGGCTCGCCGCAGTATGGATGAGGTCGGAAGAACAATGGATGATCCGCGGGTTTCCCAGATGGTCTATCCGATAATGCAGGCTATTGATATTGCTATGCTTGATGTTGATGTAGCTGTGGGTGGTATTGACCAGCGTAAGATACACATGCTTGCCCGTGAAGGACTGCCCGGAATGGGGTACAAGGCACCTATCTGTCTCCATACTCCCATCTTGCTGGGACTTGACGGTGATAAAATGGCATCTTCCAAGGGCAATTACATCTCTGTGGATGATGATGAGGCAGCCATCAAGAAAAAGATGAAAAAAGCTTTCTGTCCTGCTGGTGAGATAGCCGATAATCCTGTGTTACAGCTCTTCCGCTACCATATATTACCCCGTTATGAAGAGGTCGTGTTCGAAAGACCTGAAAAATTTGGCGGCGATCTTACATGCAATGGTTACGGGGAACTTGAAAAGGTATTTGAAGACGGAACCCTGCATCCAATGGATCTCAAAAACGGTGCTGTAAAATACATGAGCCTGTTACTTGCACCTGTCAGGGAAATTCTCATGTAAATCCCCACAATAACATATATAATGTTTGCAGGCAGATATTTAACAGTAAACCGGGGGGGAACACATGAAATATACATTTCAGGATTCTACTGATCTGCCTGTACAGCGGGATTTCATTGAGGATTTAAAGAACTTTGTGGATGCCTGTTCCAAAGTTCTTCCTGTCGAAAAGGAAGCTATTGAAAAAAATGAAATTCATCGTAAAAACATCTATTCTCTGGAAAAGACACTGGAGGAACTGAACAAATCCAATAGTAAAGTTATGGAATGTGTCAAATCCCTTGATTCTGATTTTTCCGGCAACTATCTGGATGAATATAAAAGATCAGTCCTGGACGCATGTGACAGAGCTGTACATGAAGGTCTGGAACAGGTAAATCTCTCCCTCGAAAAGGAAAGAAACGACTATAACAAATTCATGAATTCTATTGCCAGTCAGGTCCTTTATATGTTGGATCCTCTTTTTGAAGGCGGAATTTATGGCTCTCATGAAAGCTATTCCATGGAAGCGGAAAATGGCCAATTAACCGGTAAGAAGAACTCAACCCTGGGCTCAATGCAATCTTTCTTTGAATTGGGCTATAACAGGTCTTCTATTGCCATAAAAGACCTGATCGATACCCTTTTTATCCCTGTATGGACACGGGCCGGATTAATATCCAAGGAAAAAAAGATCAAAATGGAAGATATGTCCGAGTATTTATTGAAATCGTTTGAGTATGATGGCAATGAACATGTGGAAGCCTCTTTCAGCAATAAAAAGGCAGATCATTCCCTGAAAATTATTTCAGACGGCGATGAGTATTCCGTGATTTTTGATGATACTGATATTACTGCAGACCCCGCGCTTTTTAAGTCGATAACCCTCGAAGAAATCGATTCACTTGTCAGGAACCTTGTGGAATTTGCCCGCTCCAACATTGCTTCCCTCAAACTTGTCAATTTGATGGTCGGTGATGAGAATGCTATTTACAGTAATGAAATATTTGACTGCTTAAAGGTCGTTGCAGAACAGTATTCAGACATTATAACCCGATGTCGTGAAAGAGGATATGTGAAAGGTGAAATTACCATCAAGATCGAGCAAGAAGACGGAACACGTACTGAAAAGTACGTGGATCGCAGTGAAATTTTCAACCGGCTTTCTGAACTTGGCAGTGAAGGATTGGAGATTGCAGGTATTCTCGGAGTTGACTCTTTCAAAAACAGTTCTCATTAATTTTGATTTAAATAACGTGTTTTGCAATTAAGCTGGATGCGTTTCTTTTCCAGTTTTACAAGCGCCTTAAAATGAATATATTTATCAGATATCTTTACATAATTCATTTTTATGGAATCGGCGATACTCAATGACATTATCATTATTTTTGGGATATCTATTTTTGTACTCTATATATGTAACAAACTTCATATTTCTATTATAGTCGGTTTTTTAATAACTGGTATTCTGGTAGGTCCCTATGGACTGGGACTCATAAGTAATCCTGATGATATCAACGTCCTTGCCGAGATCGGTATTATTCTTTTGCTATTTACCATTGGAGTGGAACTATCTCTCAAAGAACTCTGGGATATGAAACGTTCTGTGATACTGGGAGGAGGCCTTCAGGTTCTTTTCACAACCCTTGGGACTCTTTTTGCAGCTACCCAGTTTGGTTTTGATTTCAGTGAATCCCTTTTCCTGGGGTTTTTGATATCCCTGAGCAGTACAGCAATTGTTCTCAAGACACTCCAAAAGAGAGCAGAATTACATAGTTTGCACGGTCGCACGATCCTTTCTATATTATTGTTCCAGGATGTTATTGTAGTGGCAATGATTGTGGCAACTCCTTTCCTGGCAGGGGTTGGTGGAAATGATGCAAACTCAATTATTATGATTCTTCTGAAATCTCTGGCAATTATTATATTCATTATGTTTTTTGCCAGATGGCTGATCCCCCATATCCTACATCACATTATCAAAACCCGTAATCCTGAAATGTTCTTGCTGTCTGTGATTGTCATATGTCTATCTATTGCCATGCTTACTTACAGGGCGGGACTGTCCCTGGCATTGGGGGCTTTCCTTGCAGGCCTTGTGATATCTGAATCTGAATACAGTCATCAGGCACTGAACAATATTCTTCCCTTTAAGGATGTTTTTTTGAGTATTTTTTTCGTATCAATAGGAATGCTGCTTAATGTACAATTTTTTCTGGAAAACTCCTTACTTATATTACTTGTAACTATTGGGGTTATGTTATTCA
>JASMTL010000142.1:0-3461 GCA_041694315.1 Methanosarcinaceae archaeon
TTATTTTCCCTGAACCATTTCCTGTAAAATGGCGAATTTTCTGCTGCATACTTGACAGTATATTTAATTCTTTCATCAACAAGTTTATCCAGTTCTTCTCTTCCGAGATTTTCCATATCTGGGTTAAAATAAGGGATAAAATCATCCTCCTTATTTATCAGCGGATAGTCTCTTCAACTATCTCATATTCTACGGAAGAAACTTCCCTCTCAAGAGAAGTGACTCCCAGTATATCTCGCAATTCTTCGATACAGTCCAGGCATACATGGATTTTCCCTATTATTTTTCCCGGTTCTGCATCTTTTTCGGATCCGCCCTCAATATCGTAATCCATACATTCTTTTCCACAAAATATACAGCTCAAGAAACCCCCTCCTTCTTATTATATTTTGAAAAGATTTGTATATATTACTTTCGACCCTTAACAGAAGGGTTATTTTTATAAGTTCTCCCTTTCTATGGCTATTGATGTCTTCTTTTTTGAACAATAGTTCTTTGACTCCCTCCTCGATGTATGAAATTAAGAGAAGATATGAACTGCTTGATGAATTGCTGAACGATCTCATAAAATGTTCTGATGAAGGTGACATTATTCTGGTTGAAGGAAAAAGGGATGTTTCTTCATTGCGCAGTCTCGGTATAGATGGTATTATTAAAAAGGTAACCCATATCCCCCTGCTTGATCTATCCGAAAAACTGCGGGACATGGATCGCTGTGTTATTATTCTGACTGATTGGGACAGAAGGGGAAACATACTTGCAGATAAAATTTCTACCGATCTGGAATATATGGATGTCGATGTGGATACTTCTATCAGAAATAGATTGGTGTCCCTTGTTCAAAAAGAGATAAAAGATGTAGAAAGTCTTGATAGTCACATGGAAAAAATGAGATATACTGTTTTACAACAGTATTAGTGAAGTAATTTCCGGAAAGTTGTCCTGCCACATTTGCGGCAGTAGTAAAGGACATTGGATTTCATCTTCATTACTTTTAACTTTTCCCTGCATTGGGTGCATATCTTACAGGAGGATGCTTGCATCATACTACTCCTCACGCAAGCATAGTTATGGAATCAAGGCGTGCTGTTCCCTCTACTGTCCAGTAATCGCACACATTGCAGTATTCTATTCCATTTTCGTTGACTTGCATTTCGGAATGGCATTCCGGACATCTTTTCAGCCTTGTCATATTATTCTCCCCATATATATTTGAAATAGGATTAACACTAAAAGTAAATTATTTGTACCCCACTTTTTAGTAAATCCTGTTTGTACTTATAGGATTATTTTTGTATTTAAGTGTAGTGGAACAATTCAACTTTTTTTGTCAAATGTTTTTTTCATGTATGTTTGATCCTTCAGGTATTTCGCAGGAACGAATATCCAAAAAGCAGGATGGCTACTACAAATCCGGCGATTCCCAGTTCATTGGTTGCTGTGTCGGCTCTGGTAGCAAGATAGGCCGATGTAACCAGGATTATTGACAGGAATACATAGCTTGCGAAGTTTTCATACATCCTGTTTCTTTTAATTTCATTGGTTTTGTTCTCCAATTTTTCTATCCTGTAACCCCGGATTGTTTCGATAACGTCATCTACTCCCTGGGGCAAATTTTTGAAAATGTCAAAATAGCGATCTCCTTCAAGCTGGAAGTATTCCATCGCCTTGGCCGGGGAATATCTCTGCAGTAATACTTCTGTGATGAGAGGTCTGGCGTCATCAATAAGATTGAAGTCGGGATTTAGTTCGAGGCAAACACCTTCGATGAGGATAAGGGATCTTTCAAGTGTGGAAAAATCACTTGGAAGAGATAGGTTGTATTTCAGGGCAAGGTTTGCATAACTGTCATTCTGTCTCTGGCCCAGCGCATAGTTTTGCTTTGCTATCAAATCATCAAGATCAAGTTTGAAATGACGCACATTGATATCTTCCTTTTTTATATCCGCGATCCTCAGGAAAGCCTCAAAAGCAATATCCAGATTCTTTTTGTATATTCCGTAGAAAAGGTTGAGCATGTTGCGTCTCAGTTCACCATCTATGATTCCGATTGCTCCAAAATCAATGTAGGCAATACTATTATTCTGGATGAGGATATTCCCTCCATGTGGGTCTGCATGATACAGCCCATCGAGATAAACCTGCTTTAAGTAACTGGAACTAATCATGTGGGTATATTTTAAACGCTGTTCAGAATCCAGGTCCTGTATATTTTTCACCGGGGTTCCTTCCATATACTCCATTACAAGTACGCTTTCAGTACAGTAGTCGTCGTATACCTGAGGGATATTTACATCATCAATTGATTCAAAATTTTCCCGGAAACGCTTGATGTTGCGGGCTTCATTGCGAAAATCCAGTTCCTTGTTCAATAATTCCCGAAATTCATACAGGAATTCATCAAAATCGATGTTGTTTCCAAACCCCCCGATTCTTACGATGAAAGGTTTTAGGTCTTCAATTATGGATAGGTCAATGTTAATTTTGTTTATAAGGCCGGGTCTTGAAACTTTTACGGCCACTTTCTCATCATTCAGCTTTGCTTTGTATACCTGGGCAATTGATGCACTTGCTATAGGCTTTGTATCAAATTCATCAAAATATCCTATCACCTGTTCCATTGATATTTCAGGTTCGCCGTTTTGGGTGTCCGGTATTGCACATTGCAGGCTTGCAAAGGAAGGCAGCATCTGTTCAAACTCAAGGGGTTTTACGCGATCCTGCAAATTTGCCAGTTCCCGTATGTAACTTGGGGGCAGGATATCGGACCTTTTACTCATTATTTGGCCCAATTTAACAAAAGTAGGTCCCAATTCCTCAAAAGCAAGTCGCATTTTGCGGGCATTTTGCTGGTTCTCAACATCGAGATAACAGGTACCACGTCTGCTGGATATGTAGTTGCGATTTATTTCTTTATATAGAAGACTGAAAAGATTATATTTTGTAAAAATCTTGAAAATTTCCAGATTTCTGCGAACCTTTCTTAGCATCAACCTGTTTTTGCATCTTCCTTATTAAATATGTATTGTTATATTTTATGGAATAGGTTTAATTAACATATGTGAATATTTCTTCCCATGAACAATATAGTCATTATAAGATACGGTGAACTGTCCCTGAAAAGTCCGGGTGTGCGTAATTTTTTCGAACGTACACTGGTTAATAATCTTAAAGCAATGCTTGATCAGCAGGCAGTATCATATAATGAAGTTATCAGGGATAGGGGCCGTATTTTTGTTGAATCCGATAATCCGGCAGCCGCAAAAGTGTGTGCGAATGTTTTCGGGGTGGTCTCTACCTCTTTTGCCCGTAAAGTCGATCCAAATTTGAAATCAGCCGCAGAGGAATGTGCTGCAATCGCTGGTGATTTCATCGCAGAATCCGAATCATTTGCAATCCGTCCACGTCGCTCGGGGAATCATTCTTTTACCTCCACAGATTTATGGCGAAGTTGTGGGGAT
>JASMTL010000143.1:0-6009 GCA_041694315.1 Methanosarcinaceae archaeon
TCCTCCATCAAAGAATGAATCGAAGGAGAATACCATGTCCACTGCAGGAGGAACACCAATCATCATAATTCCAGAAAGAATGAAAAATATCGAAGCATAGAATACTAACAGGTACAAGGGACCACCTTTTACAATATTTACCACCAAAATATTGGCCAGTGTCAATACGATAATTACCACCACAACATACTGACCCAACAGTTCCACAGGTACTCCTCCAAAGATACCCATATTCATGGTGCCAATACCCCCGGGCACGCCTGAGAGTTCCGAGGACGTGATGTCATATTGTTCAAACAATTTACCTATCACATTGGAAAATATTGTAAGAATCTGCCCTATGAAAAGCAACAGGGCCACCATAGCCAGGTGAAGAGGTATTACAAGATTGGTGAAAGACGAGGCTATACGATCCCTCTTCATTCTCAGGAGCACAAGTTCCAGATTGGATGTACTTACAAGTTCTCCTACTGTCTCCGCGTCACCTCCAAGATTTACAGAATCCACAAAAACACTGGTAAATTTGTGGATCAGATAACTTCCAGATGTTCCGACAAATTGGTTCCAGCTAAGTTCAGCATCCAAACCAGAGGAAAGCTTCCTGTACAGTTCCAGGGTCATCTCTTTCAATTCACCCAGGTTTTTAGGATCTATTTTAACCAGAGCCTGTGGGATTGTAAGTCCCGAACCGCTCATAATTGACCCCAGACTTCGGATAAATGTGGTATAATTCTCATCCCTCTTACTGATCTTTGTAACATCCCGATGGGCCATGATTCCCACAGGGATCATTACCACACCTGCCAGGATCATACCCACACCCTTGATATCAACAAAAAAATCAATCGAATACAGGAATGCAGGACCAAGAGTCAGACATACAACCAAAAGGGTTGCCAGTATCAATGTAAGAGGCATCCATTTATAAATGAATATCTGTTCCTGCGACTTTATAGGAAGGTCATGGTTCATGGCGTCCCGGGGAACACCTTTAAAGAGCAGTGCAACGCCTCCAAAGGACATTACGGATACTACAAAGGCAGTACCGTACAGAGTTTGCGCGGGATCTCCGAAACTATAAAGAAGCACAGCAAGCAATACTATGATTGATACAAGAGATGTTGAAACAAGGAGTGCAGTATAGGCATTAGACCACTCTTTTGTGGTTTCGAGATTTCGGTCAAACTCATCTTTTCTTTTTGTATTGAATAAAATCCATTCTTTTTTAAGAAAATCAGTATCAGGTTCACCTGCTGCAATGGCATTGGAGAACCTGTCAAAAAGCTCTCGCAGTCTATCGTGTTTTACCTGAGCGGATATTAGTTCGCAGGCTTTGGCATAATCATAGTGCCAGTTCTGCGAAAGGTCTTTTATTTTTTCAAAATAAATATACGGACAGTACTCTTTTTTCTGAGATATACTTTGAAATATCTTGTTCCTGCTGACATTGGCAGTCGATATGGATGCCATGTAGGTCAGAGAAAAAAGCAGGTCATTACTCAAATAAAGTTCTTTTTTGAAGTTTTCAATCTTGCGGGACATCCTGGCAGAAAAGTCTTCTGAAGAATCATCTTCCTCTTTTTTCTTGAATACATTTTTAATCCCGGACAGATCCATGAAACTCCCACCTTCAGAACTGAATTCTCAGCATACCGTGTTTTGCGATCTTGGATGTGGTGTTAAAGAAATCATAGAAATTGGTAATTCCTTCGTTTTGCAGCCGCTCCAGTATTTTAGCCCTTTTTTCGATCTCGTCATAAATCACATTCTTTTTCTTGGCCGGTATACCCAGTCTTGTGGCAATTTTTTGCTCTAAAAGATAGGAACTGCCCATAGCGGTGAACACAAAAGAATCGGTCACCGGATCCCAGGAAAAGGCTTCCACAAAAGAGATGCCGCCTTTATCAGGATCATAACCAAGAATCTCATTCACACTGAGTACACGACGAACCATTTTTCCATCCGGACGCCTGACAGCGGATTGGATGAGTACAAAGTTGAGATTATCAATATATGTTTTCGGGATGTTTATGGGCTCGGCAGTTAGCCTCTGGATTAATTTTTCCACTGTTGCTGCGTGGAACGTCGAGGTTACAGGGTGGCCCGTCTGCATAGCCTGGAAGGCAATATTTCCTTCGACACCCCGGATCTCACCCACAAGAATGTAATTCGGTCTCTGTCTCAAAGCGGCTTTCAGGAGGTCAAACATTGTGACATCCGAACCTCCACCTTCTCCAAGACCTCCGCCACGGGTAGTACCCCTGGTCATCTCACGTGTCCAGTTCTTATGAGGTATTTGCAGTTCAGGAGTATCTTCAATGGAGACCAGTTTGGAATCAGGATTAATGAATGCTGTAAGCCCATTCATGGTAGTAGTCTTTCCACTTGCAGTTTCACCGCAGATAAATCCACTCATACCTTCTGACAGGAGTAACCACAGATAAGCCGCAATCCTGTAATCCATGGTACCTTTATCAATTACCTCCAAAATGCTGAAAGGAATTTCATTAAATTTCCTGATAGTAAAATTACTGCCGTTTTTACTAATATCATCCCCATATACGATATTTATCCTAGAGCCATCGGGCAGCGTGGCATCCACAATCGGATCCTTGAAAGTTATAGGTTTGCCTATTCTTTCGGCCAATTTTATAATAAAATAATTAAGCGTGTCATGATCGGTAAATTCCATGGCACTCCTTAGCCCACCAAACACCTTGTGTTCAATAAATATCGAACCCAATCCATTACAGGTAATATCTTCTATATTACTGTCATTAATGTAGGGATCGAGATACCCAAGACCGATTTTATCCCTTATAATAGAATATTTCAGGGCCTTGTAGTGTTCACTGGACAGATAGATATGATTGTCTTTGTTTTGACTTTTGTCAGGGAACAATCTTGCTCCAACTGAATTTTTGATTTTTAAGAGGAAACCTGTTGCCAGTTTTTTCTCCCCGATCACACATATTTCATCCATGGCGTTAAGTAAGATCTCTTTTTTTTCCTCGATGTCCTGTGGGTCAAATTCAATACCGGTGAGATGATTCACCATTTTTGCTTCCAGATCCTCTACCATATTGCCAATACCCGTGAGCAGTATAGGTTCAATGGGGATATAATAGTCCCTTACATCATTCTTGTTGGGATAGATATGTACATAGATCTCATCATTTACCTTATAGATCAAATTGGGACGTTCAATGTCGCCGTGTTTGGACTCGAGTTTGGGAACATACCTGGGAATGCCTATAGTATCAATAGGCAGGATATGCAAATATTCCAATAAATGCAGGTTTTTTTCAACTTCCTTTTTCATCTCAGGAGGAAGTATCTTGTACAAACTGCAATTTCTCAAATCCGAGTGGTCATGCCCATCGTATTTTTTGGGTTTGAAGGGAAACTTGGCTTCAATACCATCTTCAAACACTTCATCTTCAAAATTATTACCAGACATATAAACCCCCGTGAGATACGCTCATGTTTTAGCGCTTGATATTGGAATGATCTTCAGGCCAAAACCAGGCTGTACTTCGAAACTTACGATATTACCGGTAGTTTTCTTTGCACCCCTGATCTTTGCTACTTCCATGACACTGACATAGCGGTCGGTAAGTTGTTCTTTTCTCAAGAAAAGATGACAATCACAGGCAGATCTGATACGCACCAGAGTATCTTCCTTGAATGCATGCTGGTGAAGGGTGATAAAGATGGTAAACCCTCTGTCACAGAAATTTTTCAGACGGGTGAGGAAAGCCAGGATACTGTCCTCGTCGGAATATGTGGTAAACATCGTGAGAGAATCGATAATGATCACTTTTTCCCTAATATTTTTGATGTGGTCTGCCATCATATTGAGTATACCTTTCATTTCCTCGGAACTCCATTCAACCCTATCCAGATGCACAGGAAAAATTCTCAGGTAACCCCAGATGTAAAAATCCGATACATCCAGACTTAAGCTCTCCATCTGCATGAGCATGCTTTTGATGGTGTTCTCAGTTGAATAATAGGCCATTTTGTGCAACTGATGCAGACCACCAAATACCAATTGCTGGCACAGGACACTTTTTCCAGTATCGTTTTCTCCTTCAATAAGTACAAGAGAACCCAGGGGAATGCCTTCTCCAAGTTTTTTGTCGATCTCATCGTTACCGCTTGAAAGAATTTGAGATTTATCGTTTTCTTCTTCCATATCAACCACCAATAGTATATTCTTCAGAACCTGTGACCCCATTGGATGTGGCTACTTTCAATACGATATTGTCTCCGGTTTCATATGTTGCCAGTATTTCAATATCCATATCTTCCCTAGGATCCAGAATATCAGGATTTAGCTGGCCTTCGTTTATCGAATATACCCATTGCGAATTATCTATATATTGGGCAGTACCGTTTTTAACCACGATAACATCCCACATATCAAAATCATGCAGTTTTGTCTCCCCGGTATTTGCAACAGTGAAGTGGAGATGTTCATTGCCGCTGGAGTTATACCAGACAGACTGAATAGTGATATCGGTCTGCAATTTCTCCATGGTGGTCGTATGCATTGAAGTATAACCATCATACACCGAATCCACAAACTCATTTGCCCCTATTGCGAAGGTGTTCGCTACGACCAGCATGGTGGTGAGTACAAAGAATGCTACAATTACCGTGTCCAGACCCATGATATCACCGGGAAAATATATCCGATTCAGATACTCCGTTATACAGTACGAATTTTAATTCATAGGTAGCACTTGGCAGACTGTCCAGTTCTATGGTTGCTTTTATTGTCTCACCGGTGTTCCAGGTGTCCCCATTACCGTTTTCCATAGTATAGTTCCAGCTGGGGTTGGGGGCACTTCCATAATCCGGGTGCCAGTAATTGGAAGATGATGTAATGAAAATATCACTGAATTCAATATAGGAGAGGGGAATATGACTGGACCCTACGTTTTTCACCCACATGGACACATTGTTATCCTGGGTTGTGATGAATATTATATCCACATCAGTTTTTACTTCGTTTTCCATGTCATGTGCAACCGATGTATAGGAATGTGACATACCATTGACCGATGGCAGGACAGCATTAATTAGTGCTACAACTGCCACAACACTTGCTATTATGAGCATCGATGTGGTTATCACTTCCCTTGACATGGATTATTCACCGTATCACTTTCATTCAGTACATAATCCAGAACCTTGGAGTCAAGGCTTGAGTCTTCGGGATTGAGGATATGATAGAGTTTATACAGGTCCATTACTGCATCATCAAGATCATTATTTTCATAAAGGATGTTTATAATTTTAAGTACAATCTCTTTGATATCTTCTGGGACATAACCCAGCAGAGAGAAGATCTCTACCAGTTCCTGGATTGTGTCATAATCATATTTTTCAACCATTTCCTTTCCCCAGGTAATAGTCTTGTAGAAGGAAAGAGGGTCAACAAGTTTAAAATCAGGAATGTTGCCTGCTTTTTGAGTATAGGTATTGTTTTGAGGAGGAATATTATTTTCAAAAGATACAGGTTGTGTGTTTTGTGTGACCGGTTCGGGTTCAGGTTCAGGTTCGACCCTTTCAGGTAGGTCTTCCTCGGGTTGTGCAGGGGCCGGAGCGATGTCCTGTGCAGTCAAATTGGCAATGGCCTGGATGTTCTGGAACGGATTTTCAAGTACACTCATGGTCTCCCGAATATCCATTAGAAGTGTCTTAACAGACCCCTTTATCTCATTAACCTCGGTCTCCAGATTGTCAATCCTGGATTCGGGAGTATCTGATTCGGCACTTGCAACCAGGTCATCGATCATTGACTGGTCAAAACCTTCTGAGTCGCCCATTTTTTCACCTAGAAATCATATTATGTTACAGAGAAGTGTTGAATTACGTTCATTAACAAATAGTTTGTTCTTTTTGCCTCACCAAAAAAGGAAAGGAGGGGCACTCGATTAGTAGAGTGTCATGTATGTATCGATTGATGGTGGTGCCTGCCTCTGAATGGTGTAAGATGCT
>JASMTL010000144.1:0-7607 GCA_041694315.1 Methanosarcinaceae archaeon
AGACCATTGTACAAATCTCCAAATATAGCAGCTTTTCCGCTTACACCAACATCAAACCTTGTGGTTTCACCTTTGAGCACACCATCATTTCCATTCTTCGAATCTATTGCTGTACCCCCACCACCTTCATCGAAAGTCCACATAGAGAAGGGAACTGGTAATCCGGTTTCCACAGTCCATTCCCATGTGACAGAATCGGTAAGTGATGAATCGGTTTGGTTGTGGGCAATAAGTGTCAGGTTATAGGTACCCACGGACGGAGTATTATTCGTATAGGAAGGGCTGGTGCCATTGGACCATGCTACACGGGTACCATTAAGGAGGAATTCATTGTCTGAAGACTGGTTACTTGTTGCATTGAAAACTACGGTTTCCAGAACTGTGCTTGTATAAGTTAAATTTGGATTGGGATTGGGATTGGATAATTGTGGTGCAGTTGAAGGTCCTGTCGGTAAAGTAGAGCCATCTGCATTATCAATGATTGTATAAGAATCAACTACAGCACCATAATTATCATAAGCAAGAGCAACTACTTTAAAGTCAGTATTTGCACCATATCCTGGATTTAGATTAATAATACCATTTGTACTTGTTTTTAATTTGGAGTCTTTGCCACCTGAACCTAAACTGATGGCATAACCTTCTATTTTTGAAAAATTTGATGATTGACTAATATCATAATCAATATTGAATTTTGGTTCATCAGTTTCCACATTTGTCTCATCAGTTATTAATGCATTATTGAATGATGGACTTCCTATTATGCTAAGATTAGTATTTCCAGATGGATTTATAGCATTCGCGACATCTGAAATTGTTGAAGCATTCGCAACGTATTCTCCATTATTTTCATAGATGACTTCAAGTGTGATATTATAAGTATTACTTCTACCAGTATCTGAGGTATACGAAAAATTGCCGCGAGTTACAAATTTTGTTTTTTCTTTATCTTTCCCAGATGTGTTCATATTTGTAAAATTAATTCGAACTTCTTTGAAACTAGAATTGGCATTTGAAATGTCATATGAAACTATATACTTTGGTTTATCAGTGTCCCAATGAGTCAGATCATCAATACGTATTTGAATATTTGGCAATGCTATATCATCCCCATCATCTCCATCATCTCCTCCACCCTCACTGCCCATCATCAGCTCCACTCTCCCCAATAGACCCATAGGCATCATAGATTACCATGCTGGAAGCGGTATGTACCAATTTTGAAGAGATTGTTTCATTGGTGATGTCAAACTGTGAAGAAGTATTAATCTCTATTACATCCCCCAGAGCCCATTCGTCCGAATCGTAATTGGCCCGGATCTGCTCGGAAGTCAGAGTTTCATAGGAACCATTGACATAGACCAAAAGTTCAAGGTCTTCCACATCAACTGTTTCCCCTCCGCTGTGGCGGAAGTAGAGAGTGTCGGTTTCGTTATCGACCCAGTGGTCAATATCCACCCTGACGTTATCAGGTTCATCAAGAGAAGATAAAACAAAAGCAGCGGCTGCCGCTATTGCGAGTACGATGATGCCGGTCAGCAGTATTTCACTGAATACCTCGATGACCGCATCATCTTTCCTGGCAAAATCACGGAGCCGTTTTATCATGATATGCTTTATGATATCATGAATATATTAATTTATCTTATATATTATACTGCATTCAGATACCGGTTGGTTTCCCAGTCATGCACCTGTAATTTGTAGGCATCCCACTCTGCATAGGCAATCCGCAGCAGGTTATCATGCACATGCGCACCCAATGCATCCCTGAGGAAATCGTCCTTTGCCAGATGATTGGCTGCATCCAGCAGGGTTGGAGGCAGGGTTTCGATATTCCTGTCAGCAAGACCCTTGGGAGTGAGATCATAAATATTCACATCGGTGCCTTCACCAGGATCAATCTTTTCCTTGATACCTTTCAAACCTGCAGCCAGGATTGCCGCAAAGGTCAGATAGGGATTACAGGAAGGATCGGGACTTCTCAGTTCCACACGGGTGCTCTGGCCTCTGGCGGCAGGAATCCTGACAAGGGAACTGCGGTTAGGGCCGGACCAGGTGATATACACCGGTGCTTCATAACCCGGCACCAGACGTTTATATGAATTGATCAATGGATTGGAAATTGCAGTGATACCTTTGATGTGTTCCAAGACCCCGCCAATGAAATGATAAGCCATCTGGTCCACTTCTTCCTCATCCTGCTGATCATAGAAAGCATTCTTGCCATCTTTGGAAAGAGAAAGATTGACATGCATTCCCGAACCGTTTTCCGAAGTAAGGGGTTTGGGCATGAAAGTGGCATGCAGACCGTTGAGTTTGGCAATCGTACGGGTTACATACCTGAAGGTCACCACATTGTCAGCAGTCGAGAGAGCATCATCATATTTGAAATCGATCTCATGTTGTCCGAAGGCAACTTCGTGATGTGCCGCCTCTATATTGAAACCAAGATCAATCAAGCCGAGAACAATCTCCCTGCGTATATCCTCTGCAAGGTCTGCAGGAGCAAATTCAAAATAGCGTCCGAAATCGTGGGGTTTGGTGGTTGCCTTACCATTTTCAATCTGGAAAAGGAAAAATTCCAGTTCAGGACCCACATTGAAAGAAAATCCCAGATCATGGGCTTCCTTCAGGACTCTGCGCAGGACGTACCTGGGATCACCTTCAAAAGGGGAGCCGTCCGGTTTGCAGATATCACAGACCATACGGGCTACAACTCCTTTTCCCTGATCCCAGGGGAGCAGGGCAAAAGACCTCACATCCGGTCTTAGTACCATATCGGATTCGTCTATTCTCACAAATCCTTCGATTGATGAACCGTCAAAAGAAATACCTGTTTCAAGGGCTTTTTTAACCTGCGTGACAGGAATTTCCACATCTTTGACCACACCCTGGATATCAGTGAACTGTAGTCTGATGAATTTGACATTATTGTTCTCTATCTCGTTGTATACGTCTTCCTTGCTCTTAATGTTCATTAAATCGCCTTAATAGCTTTGTACGAACTATATGAATGTGTTTTTTAGGAATTGTATTATATATCATGTTTTTGGTTTGAGAGATTATACAGGAGAGATTGGGATAATTTTGGAGAAAATCGTAGAGGATTTTATTCTGGACCCGGAAATAAACCATGTATCTAAAGAAGAGGCCGCAGATGAATCGGTAGTAGGACTGAAATTATTTGATAAACCCATTATTGGATATGCCAGTGCAAACGATGAGTTATATGAAAAATTCAAAATCGACGAGAAGATAACACACGGTCGTTTTATTCCACCTCAAGAGTGGATGGAAGATGCTAAGACTGTCATATCGATTTTTTTGCCATATTCAAAGCAGGTAAAAGCAGGCAATCGTCGAAATATGAGGGAGCCGTCAAAAGAATGGCTTCATGTTAGGCGTGAAGGTAAAAAGGCTATCGACAAACTTTCCCTGTACATAAAAGAAATTCTTACCCAGAAGGGATATTTGTGCGTTGCTCCAGATATTGATGATCATTATGAAGAGATAATAGGCACTTGGCTTGATATCAATAGACCACTTAATAACAGTGACTATGGCAGTAATTGGTCACAAAGACACGTAGCTTATGTTGCTGGATTGGGTACCTTTGGTTTATCGAAAACCCTGATTACTAAGAAAGGAGTAGCAGGGACTTTTACAAGCCTTATCACGAACATGGAACATGAGCCTACAAAAAGGGACTATCAGGGAATTTATGATTATTGTTCCATGTGCGGAGCCTGTATCTCTAATTGCCCCCCCAAAAGCGATCACTTTTGAAGATAAAGACTATACACGTTGCTCTAAATTTATAGATGATATCGCTGAAAAATATGGACCGGGAGAGGGATGTGGCAAATGTCAGGTTAAAGTCCCATGTGAAAATGGCATACCAAAAAGAAAAAAAAATCATTGGTATGAAACTTAATGGAATATTCAGTAAATAGAAAAATGTGAAAAATATATAATATTAATAAATTGATCTTAACATCATTTTTCGTAAAGAAAAATATCTTCAATTGAACATTCGAAGAATTTAACCATCTTGAACGCTAATTTTATGCTTGGATCGTATTTACCCCGTATATGGATATTGGGTATGGAGTGGAGCTGATTTAGCACTCCTGACCGGAGCTGAAAGTCCGATAGTAAAGGCTATCGGGGTTGCACACCACGACTTTGCCGGATCAGGGGTTGTACACTCCATTGGAGGATATGCTGCTCTTGCCGGAATTCTCCTTGTTGGAGCAAGAGTTGGCAAATTCAAGAACGGAAAACCATTTGCGATCCCGGGTCACAACCTGACCTTCGCTTTCATGGGGACTTTGATCCATCACATCCTGGGGCCTGTTTCCAGTATAATCTGGTCACAACCTGACCTTCGCTTTCATGGGGACTTTGATCCTCTCCCTTGGCTGGATAGGATTCAACGGAGGAAGTACCCTTGACGGAAACGACCCTTATATGAACCTCGTTCTTGTCAACACCTTCCTTGCAGGCGCCGCCGGAGCGGTCATGGTAATGTTGATCACCTGGATGAGAACCGGAAAGCCCGACCCGTCCCTTACCGCAAACGGACTTTTGGGAGGACTTGTTGCAATCACCGCGCCCTGCGGATCTGTCACAAACGGAGCATCTATCGTGATCGGAATTGTTGGAGGAATTATTATTTACGCAGGGGTCATGTTCAACGAAAATGTCCTCAAGGTAGACGACCCTGTAGGTGCAGTCGCGGTACACGGATACTGTGGAAGCTGGGGGCTGCTTTCAGTAGGACTCTTCTCAATAGGGATAGGAAACGGAATTCTTGCAAATGCAGCTTATGCAGCTGAAGTTCCCGGACTGCTCTACGGAGGCGGTGTCGGTTTACTTGCAATCCAAGCAGTAGGAGTAATCCTGAGCGTCGTATGGGCTTTCGGGATATCATATATAATCTTCAAGATCATTGACGCGGTTATCGGACTGCGGGTTCCTGAAGATATTGAAATTACGGGGTTGGATATCGCTGAACACGACATCAGGGCATACCCTGAACACCAGTTAATAGAGGACTGAGGTGATTGGAATGTACAAGATAGAAGCAATCATAAAAACCACAAAATTGCATGAAGTAAAAGATTCTCTTGAAGAAGCAGGATTTGTAAGCCTCACCGTGACAGAAGTCAAGGGGAGAGGGGAACAAAAGGGGATGATGCAGCAGTGGAGAGGAAGGAAATACTGTGTTGACCTCCTTCCCAAGACAAAAATTGAGATCGTGTTGCCTGAAGATAAAGTCGATGAAGCTGTCGACCGGATCCTGAAAACAGCCTCCACCGGAGAAATCGGAGATGGAAAAATCTTCATATACCCTGTAAAATCCGTAATCAGGATTCGTACAGGGGAAAGAGACGAGGATGCACTCTAAAGGCATCCTATCTTATTTTTTTGAAGTTCCAAAGAGACAAAAATAAAAAACAAATCATACCAGTCGAATTGTGTCAGATGCATAAGGCAATCAGAACACATTAAAATATTTATTTGAAGTAACTCCAATCTTGGTAGGTTTCCACAATGTCAGAATTCGAATCATTATCAAAATTCAACCCCAAAAACGTACATTCCGAGGTCCCCCGAGGATATGGCATGTCCATTATCAAACTCTATTTCTGGGTAGGGCTTGTATCTGCAGTCCTTCTCAGGGTTATAATAATAGCCGACCACTACAGTGCCTTTTACGCAAAAATGATTTGGTATCTCGGAGTTGCAGGATACCTTTGGTTTTTCATGCATAGATACCATATCGCAAAGCGCAGGTCCAATGTCATAAATGACCTTGGACTATTAAAAAATCCGAACTCAAAAACGACTCTCAGAAAAAGATGTCAAAGGGCTCGATTATCTGCTCTGGAGCCTCTCAGTTTCCAAAGAACGTTCAAACTATCTGATAATTTCGGTATTTTCCGTGCTTTCAATAGTTTTATTTCTTATCCTGGATCTAAGTATCCTGCACATTTAAATTGTTATTTGCAGGACCGGCACTGTTGCAGTTAACAGAGGAAAAGGGCGAATGGAACATGAGAGAAGGTTTCATGATTGTAGCCCTGGGCTGGCTTACCACTGCAATCTTTTCCTCAATGCCCTACATCTTTGAAGGTATACCCCTGTTAATGCCCTTTTTGAAGCCATATCAGGAGTAACTGCAACGGGTGCTATCACTCTTGATGATATCGAAAGTTATAGTAAAAGCCTCCTGTTCTGAAGAGCAATGACCCAATGAGTGGGCGGAATGGGTATCATTGTTTTATTTATAGTGATCCTTCCAAAACTTGGTGTTGCAGGACGGCAGATGTTTCGTGCAGAAGTCCCGGGATTGAAAGAAGAGCAACTGCACCCCAGGATCAGGAAAACTGCAACTCTGCACTGGTTTGTTTATGTCGGCCTGTCAATTGTCGAATTCCTCTTACTTTATTTTGCAGGATTGAACGCTTATGATGCCATAACCCATACCTTCACCTCCATATCATGCGCCGGCTTTTCAACATATTCAGACAGTATAGCAGCCTTTAATAACCCAAGTTTGACAGTATCCACTCCTTACTGAAGATACCGTCCTCTCTTTCAACCTAAAAATTTCACTTTTTTTGTCAGGAAAACCCATTTGACAGTATCAAATAATTCAAGTCAATTTCTACGATTTCATCCCTTTTTGCCTTAAAATCAGTGTATTTATGGCATCAAAGTTAGCGTAAATGTACCTTTTTGCTTTATTTTTCATGTAATCCACGGTAACTGTCAAATTCAATAGGCTATTTTTAATGAATTTTGTAGACTTAGACTTGAGTTCATCGAACTCATATCGCATCAGTGATATGAACAATTGTGCAATGAAACCAATAATCACCGCTCCATAAATGCTAGCATCCGTCCACACTCTTAGTGGTTTGATCTCAATCTCATTCTTCAGGGAATTGATTATCTTTTCAACTGAATCCTTTTTTCTGTATGTAGAAAGAGCCTGTTTTAGTGTCAAATTCCTGCTTGATTTCAGGCAGAAAAATCCTTCTCTGCCTGTAATCACCTTTTCCTCCAGTAATTTGATAGCATCTCTTTCATTAAGTTCCGCCAGTTTTGTCTGCAAAGAATACGTCACATCAACCAGTGCATTATTGATCCTGAACCTTTTCGGAATTTTTTTGCCATTATCAATGGATTTCTGTATATCCTTTGCCTGTTTTATCTGTCTCATGACCTTTCTAGCTCTGGAATCAAGTTGTTCCTTCTGCAATTTCCTTGAAAAATAGAAATAGTTGACACTACTTGGTTTCACGATCTTGAGCCCATATATTCCATTCTTTGCATTGATCAGTTCAGGAGAAGCTTTCCAGAATGTTGCTATTTTCTTATCATCACTTTTGTTCAGTTTCCTTGCAGTCAGATAATGCATCTCATCTTCTCTTATCAGGGAAGTGTTGTCTACACTATGAGCTCCTTTATCAAAAACTACAAGAGAACCCTCTTCCAGTCTTCTGTTAACCTGTTGATACGTTTTCTTGAAATGTTTCTGATCATTCACATTCCCATCTCCCACAGTGATACCCACAGGAACATTGATTGGCTTA
>JASMTL010000145.1:0-21434 GCA_041694315.1 Methanosarcinaceae archaeon
AATCACAGAAAGGGTCATACAAAGTTATGATTCATCTGCCGGTTATGTCTATATTATTGATGACAGGGGGAAACTGTTGTATCACAGTGACAACCCAAATGAGACAGGAAAAAATTATTTTGATATTCTGAATGAACCCGACCAGGACCGTCTTTACATACTTGGAGAACAGACGGAAGGAAAAGAGGGGACAGGGCGTTTTGAAGAACTCAATGAAAACAATGAACTGGAAGAAAAACTCGTATCATATGTACCAATAAAATGGTACAATCAGGTGTGGTCTGTAGGTGTTGTGACACCTGTACCTTTCATAACCTCAATTGTACGCTCCATATACCTGAAACAGGCAACCTTTATGATAATAACTACATTTTTTATTTTGTTCTTCACCTCATTGATATCATTGATCTTTTTTTCCTGGAATCGTAAATTGGAGGAAGAGGTAGATAAAAAAACCGAACAACTTGAAAATTCCAACCAGCGACTGCAAAAACTCAACCGTGTGAAGAATGAATTCCTATCCATGGTCTCACATGAATTGAAAACTCCTCTCACAGCAATGCGCACATCAAGTGAGTTCCTCAGGGAAGAAGACTGTGACAAAGAAACACAAAAAGAAATGCTTGACCTCATAATCCGCAATATAGACAGGCAATCCAGGATGGTTGATGACCTGCTTGATATTTCCCGCATTGAATCAGGGCGGATGGTTTTCAAAGAGGAAAAGATCAACCTGAAAGAAATTATTGATAATGCAATCCAGATGATGGAACCCATGGCAACAAAAAACGGAATTGCCATTGAAAGAGAAGTGGATAATGATCCCCGCGTCAAAGCGGATAAGGATAAACTGCTGAGGGTTTTTGTCAATTTGCTCAACAACGCTATCAAATTCACAGCCGATAGGGGCCAAAACATAAAAATTAAGACTGAAGAAACCAGAGATTTCGTGGAAATAAGTGTTATTGACAGGGGTATAGGCATACCCGAAAATGAGCAGGAAAAAATATTTGAAAAATTCTATCAGGTAGACAGTACCTCACGCCGCAAAGTGGGAGGTAGTGGCCTTGGGCTTGCGATTATCAAGGGAATAATAGAAGGCCAGGGTGGTTCTATAAGGGTGAAAAGTGAGCTTGGAGTTGGCAGCACATTTACATTTACATTGAGGAAGTGGGAAGAATGAAAAAAATAGTACTGATATGTGTAATTCTGTTCCTGTTGACAGCAGGATGCCTGCATGATTCAGAAGAACAACGTGCAAAGGAATATGCAGACCCCTTTGCAAATCAGCTTATAAAAGGAGTGCAACAGGACAATTACACGCTTTTTTCGGAAAATTTCACACCTACTATGAAAAAGGCCCTGCCTGAGGAAACCTTCTATGAAGTAAACGATATGTTAATATCCACCGTAGGCAAACCCGTATCATTGGAATTCCTCAAGGCTGTTGAAGGTGAAAGGTTTGTTACTGTTGTTTATACCGTTACCTTTGAAGATGGTTCTGAAGGATTGTTCAGTATCGCCTTAAAAGAAGAAAACGGAGAAACGAAGGTTGCAGGTGCCTGGATCGATTCGCCGAAATTGCGTCAGGAACAGGAAAATGTGACCCTTTAATGGGTCACTCATAACGCAGTGCATCCAGAGGGTTCATCATTGAAGCTTTCCAGGCGGGATATAATCCACCTATTAAACTGGTAATAATGCCAAAGAAAATGCCTGCTATTATGTAAAGAAAAGTCGCGGGGTCAAAAAAGTAAGTAACATCTCCCATGATAAAATAAATCAGGGTGAAACTACCCACTACAGTAACAATCCCACCTATCAGACTGGCAATAATTCCAAGAACCAGAGCTTCCAGCAGGAACATACGTAATACGTCTGCCCGGGAAGCGCCCACAGCTTTCATGATACCAATCTCACGGGTTCTCTCCATTGTTGACATGAGCATTACATTCAGTATACTTACTCCTGCAACGAGCAGAGAAATGGAACCAATACCCATCAAAAACATGGAAATTGACCGGAAAGCAGACTCTATCTGTTCATTAATAGAATTGGCAGCAAATATCTCTATTTTTTTTTCCCTTTTATTCAATGTATCTTCAAGTTCTGTTTTCACAGTGTCCACAAGAGCAATATCTTCCACAACCACGATCACCTGCTGATAATCCTCCTCAGCATCCGGATAAAGTTTACTGTACATTTCATTGGATACAAATACACCGCTATCTGTATTGATGTCCACAGCCATTCCTCGCTCCTTGAGTATCCCCACCACACGTAATCGAGTGTCTTCTATCTCTATCTTGCTTCCAACCTCCAGCTCCAGGTTAGAGGCTACAGAACTGCCCAGGACACAATCTGTGGACCCCTCCTTGAAATATCTCCCGGCCTCAATTTCAACAAGCTGACGCAGGTCCGACTCTTTCATTCGATATACAGTTCCATAACTTGTTTCATCCCTGTATTCTACTGCCTCACCTGAACTGCGATAGGGAATAATATGTTCTATACCGGCAATTCTTTCCATCCTGTTTACCTGGTCCTGCGTGACTGAGTCTTCTCCCATAGCAGGATAAACCACAAGTTTATCTCCTACATCACTGAACGATTCGGATACCGACAGTTTGAGAGTATTACCCAAAATCCCCATGGAAGCAATCGCCATGACACCAATAATAATACCAATAGCAGCCAGTGCAGTGCGCACTTTCTGGCGCCTGAGGTTGCGCTCAGCAAGCTGGGCATACATATTACGACGGATACGTTTAATCAATTTCATCAACTACCTCCCCATCCTGCAGGTAGATTGTCGTGTTTGAATATTCGATTATCTTAGGATCATGGGTGACGACAATCAGTGTTTTTCCTTTCCTGTTCAGATCACTCAAAAGTTCCATAACTCCCTTTCCAGTCTTTGAGTCCAGATTGCCGGTGGGTTCATCAGCAAGGATAATAGGGGGATCATTTGCAAGAGCTCTTGCAATTGCCACTCTTTGTTGCTGGCCTCCGGATAACTCGCCCGGCTTGTGAGTTGCATATTCACGTCCAAGCTGTGCCAGTTCAAGCATCTTCAGGGCTTTTTTCCTGCGTTTTTGAGGGTTTAGGCGTTTGAAAATCATCGGTATTTCCACATTTTCCAGCGCTGTAAGAGTGGGTATTAGATTGAATTGCTGGAAAATAAACCCGATATTATCCCGGCGTATATCTGTCAGGCCGTCATCGTTGAGCTTGGCAATATTTACGCCATTGATATGAATAGTACCTTTTGTAGGTTTATCCAGGCAACCGATAAGATTTAACATCGTGGATTTGCCTGAACCCGAAGAACCCATGATGGCCAGGAAATCCCCTTCCCTGACCTTAAACGAGACACCTTTGAGGGCGTGTACCTTCGATGAACCCATGCGGTAGGTGCGTACTGCATTATTCACTTCAACTATAGAGGTCATCATCTTCTTCTCCCACATCCTCCTCGTTTGTGGATTTCTTCCAGGAACGATAGATTACAAAACCAATCACTGCAAGCACGAGGACAAGTACCGCCCAGTAAGTAACCGGCATCTGTTCAGAACTGTCGGAAGACTTGTATTCAGAGGAAAATGAGATTGCAGAGCCTTCCAGCGGAATATCATCAGTTATACTCGCATAGGCATTGTCAGTATCCCTGAATTCAATCATCACAGGAATCGAAGAAACATTTTCAGATTCAACCCTGGCTGAAAGCTCAAAACTGCTGAAGTCGTCTTCTTCCAGTGTTCCGACAAAGTAACTTGCATAAGGTTGAAGGGGGACAATTGAATCACTTTCCGTTATAGAAACAATTATATTTTTCGCCTGTGTTGTACCAAAATTATTGATATCCCCTGAAACACTGTAGCGTTCTCCCTGCCTGATGATCTCCAGATTTGTGAAGATCAGGGGTGGGCGTTCTACTATATCAATAACAGAATTGGAAGAGATACTTGTATGTTTGTTATCACCGTTGTAGTAATCAGTAGTAAAATAGACATCTTTTAAACCGGCATGGGAATCCATAGTGTTTAATGTGAAATTAGCAGTAGCTTTATCTCCGGCTTTTACTGTGCCTACAAACAGTTCTTCCGGTTTAATGGATAAACCTTCCCCGTGTGGTACTACTGTAACTCCTGTAACATCCCCGGAACCAGGATTTACTACATCCACTGAGACTTCACATATTTCATTGATAGCTATGCCGGGCAGATTATCAACTATCAATCGCACTTCACGGTTATCAACCTTTACCGGAATCTTATAGTTCAGATCCGACATATCATTTCCCCCCACTACCTCAAGATTCAGATAATGAGTACCTGTAGAAGCATTTTCACTCGCCTTTATGTTAAAGGTCAGAGACAGTGAATCTCCCGGCCCCAGGAGCCCCACATCCGTATATTTGGTGCCGCCGGACAGCACTTCCCCATCCCCTTTCAGGGTTGCACCGGCAAGATAGGCATTCATGTCAAAAGTTTCATCGTCCTCTTCCACATAGACTGCCCCATCCGCCATATTTTGCATTTCAAAGGTAACCGTCCCGATGTCACCGGGAAGCAAAGCCTTTGGTTGTACACTGTAACTTACTGCTACTGTTGGACTTATTTCTGTATCAGCAGAAACTGTCGGTGAAAGAAAAAAGAAAAGAAGAAATAAAATAAATATTGTTTTTTTCACACAATTCCTCCAAGATAAGTAATGAGGGAATAGATAATCAAAAGACCTACAGGCAATCCTACTGAAATCAGGGCACTACGCAGGTTTAGGTTACGTGCATTCTTGAGACCAAAAATCCAGATATTGGCACTCCACAGCTGGAATATGATACCAACAAGTGTTGCAACCTGCATCATGGGATCATTGGAAAGTATTTGGGCCATCTGTGTGGGGTCTGCAGCAGTTGCCTGTAGAGAAGATGATAGCTGGTTCATAACATACAGGCTAAAGATAGAGTTCACTAACATCGGGATGTAACCATAACCGACAAATTCAAGGCTGCGCTTAAATGAACCTTCACCACCAAACAGGGCTGACAGTCCATAGAAAACGGCTGTGTAGATAGGCCATAATACAAGGACACCTAGGAATCCTCCCACAGCACCAAAAATTGCACCTACACCTGCAAACCCTCCACCAACAGCTGCGGATGATAAAATTGCCTTTGTCATGATGTAACCGGAAATTGCCCCCATCAGGGCATTCAATATTACTATAAGGGCAGGGACTTTGAATTGTATTCTTTCTGTCATCCTTCTTTTGAAAAAACTATCCGGGTTTGTAAGTACATTGATTATTTCGCTCATAGCATAACCTCATGAAATTAGTAAGTTGGAAAGTTGCCAGGTGAAGTGAAATACTGAGAGGGGGGTAGTAAGGTGGCATCAATATGGATTGATGGTGCAGCAACCTTCATCTGGCAACATAGAAAGAATAGAATATATAATTAATAAACATTTCGATATTTAGACAGGTATGAGTTGTAAACGTTATTTATTTGGATAAATAATACATCCTGAAACTGTATGAGCTAAAAATCACTTCTATAATGAACCCGTTATGAACCGGAGCAGGAATCCGGACACCTAGCCAACATAATATATGAGAACATTGATGCACACGCAATCAGGAGGAAGTAAATTAATAGTTCCAATGTTATTAAATGTTGTATAGCGGAAGATACACCTATTACTACTTTTAATCAGAGAGCTTTCTTTTTATAATTAAAAGTGGGGATGGGAGACCATGTCACCATCCCAGAATCCGTTCAATAGCCTTCACATCCTTTCGAATTAAGTATTTTCGGATTTCATCTATGGATAACAAAAGCAATCCAAAGGGAATCGCAAGAGCTATGTATCCAATTGCCACTGGTGACGTGTTAAATATAAGGTTTGCAATAGGGTTCCATATTATAAAAGCGAGGATAAGCAATTCACTTCCAATACCCAGCAGGACAGTTTTGTTATCAAGCAAACTCCTTGAAAATACAGAATCCCGACGGGTCCTGGATATGAATACATTGGCAATCTGGCATATAATCACGGCTGCAAAGAAGGCGGTTATCGCCTGTCTGTACAGGGGATTATCAAAGGGTAGCTGTTGGCCCCATATCCATCCACCTTCGAACAGGACTGTGAAATAACAAAAAAACCCAGCAGCAGCTTCAATCGGGCCTTTTATCCCATAGGAAGTCAAAAGTATGGGTGCGGTCAAAAGTTTTTCCGACCTCTTTCGCGGAGGCTTATTCATGATATCCCCTTCACCTTTTTCCATTGCAAGGGCAAGAGCCGGTATAAGATCAGTACCCAGATCTATTGCCAGTATCAACTGTACAGGCATAGGAAGAGGGACAGCCAGCAGGACAAATGCAATAAATGGTAATATTTCGGGCACATTGCTTGTTAAAATATAGGCCACGAATTTCTTGATATTATCAAAAACAAGCCTTCCCTCTTCCACTGCATTGACCATAGTTGCAAAATTGTCATCCAGTAGCACCATGTCTGCGGCTTCTCTTGCGACATCTGTACCGCTTCCCATGGCAACTCCCATGTCGGCATTTTTTATAGCAGGAGCATCATTGACACCATCCCCGGTCATGGTAACAACCTCTCCGGCTGCCTGAAATGCCTGGACAATATTAAGTTTTTGAACCGGTGATGTACGGGCAAAAACAATACTTTGTTTTTTTAGCCTTTCTGCAAGTTCATCCCTTGAGAGTTCTTCTATTTCCGAACCGGTGATAATTTCCAGATTCTCGTCATCTTCATTTAAACCCACATTCTTTGCAATAGACCGTGCAGTAACAGGATGGTCGCCTGTAATCATTACCACTTTTATGCCGGCACTGTGACATTTTGCAATAGCCTCCTTTATCTGTGGCCTGGGAGGGTCAACAGTACCGACAAATCCCACAAATACAAAACCTTCCTGAAACTGCCTTATATCATCCACTGCCCTGTATGCAAAAGCAATAACCCTCTCTCCTTTCTCCGCAAGTTCAATATTTTTTCTCATAAGGTCCTGTTTTCTTTCCTCATTAAGTTCAACAGTACCATTTTTAGTCATCAGAAAACTGCACATGTCAATGATCACTTCAGGGGCACCCTTGAGATAGGCTTCAAGAGAATTTCCGGGAAGGGAACAGATTACCTGCATATTTTTTGTGAGGGAATCAAAGGGAAACTCCTCAAGACGAGGGTAATCCTTATTCAGTTGGTCAATATCCAGGAACTTATCCACATATACGAGCAATGAACCTTCGGTAGGATCTCCCACATACCCTCGGGGGGAATCTCTGGAAAGATGCGAATTATTACAAAGCCCCATAATTCTTAAAAACACATCAGGAACAGCAGATTTATTTTCAGGATCAATTTCTTCAGCACCGATAGTAATGGAATTCACAGACATCTTATTCTGGGTGAGGGTACCCGTTTTATCAGTACATATAACAGTTGTAGAACCAAGAGTCTCAACAGATTCCAATTGCTTTACAAGGGCATTTTTCTTTGCCATCCTTTTAGAAGAAAGAGTAAGGGCGAGCGTAACTGTTGGGAGAAGGCCTTCCGGAACATTGGCAACAATAATGCCTATGGCAAATATGAGGTTTGCAAGAAAGATCTCCTGAATATAGTATCCTGCTGCAAAAAACACTATACCTAATAACATTGCAATGGAAGATATTATACGGATGAAATTGTTGAGTTCCTTCCTTAAAGGAGTATCAACAGATTCGGTATAGTGTGTCAAACTGGCAAGCTGTCCTATCTGAGTATAATTACCTGTTCCGGTTATTATTGCTGTACCGTTACCTGTCTGGACAAGAGTCCCGGAGAATACCATATTCCTGCACTCAAGTATATTATGATGAGTGCATTCGAGAGATCTAAGCTGGGGTTCAGCTTCACCTGTCAATGGAGAATTATCGACTTTCAATGAATTTGCTTCAATAAGTCTTCCGTCTGCAGGAATCCGGTCTCCTTCCTCAATGAGTATTATATCACCAGGAACCAGATCCTTTGCCAGAATTTCCAATGTTTTCCCATCTCTCAATACCTGGCATGTGGGAGGTAAAAGTTGATGGAAACTTGCCATTATCTTTTCTGCCTGGTATTCCTGAATAAAAGTAAACGTTGCATTAAGGACAACAACGACTGCAAGTGCAATCCCTATATAGAGGTTACCCTGACCGGGATCGAGATATTCAGCCAAAAAAGAAAGGAATGAACCTATCGCAAGCAAAATCGAAAAAAAGTTCCTGTATTGTTTCAGGTACATACGAAAAGGAGTGATTTTGTTAGCCGCCTCCATTATGTTCTTTCCATAAGTATCAAGGCGACGGCGAGCTTCTTTTTGAGAAAGACCACTCTCATCCGTATCCAATTTTGCAAATAATTCATCCAGCCCCATTTTATGTGCATTTTCAAAGGGCTGGTCAAACTCCCGGTCTAACTCCATTGAATTCCCCGCATATGTAATAACACTATTAGGAAATAAACTAATCGCAAATCTCTTTCAATACAAAAAGGAAGAAAAATAATTTTTAGATACTTTCGTCCTTCTGGATAGACAAAACACATTGGGGATGAATGTATTTTGTTCCAGATTGGAAATCTGGAACTCCCATTAAATCTGTGATTTAATGGCAAACCGTCGAAGAATGAGAAATAAATTTGATGAAAACATCTATCATTACAGAAATCTTGTAGAGACGATGTTCTCTGTTTTGAAAAGGAAGTATAGGGAAGAACTGAGAGCACGAAAATACAGAAAGCAGGTGAAAGAAGTAAAGTTCAGGTTCCTAATCCATATTGTGGCATATCAATTGCTTGTAACTGCAAATTTGCAAAATAAGGTCAAACAAACGAATTCATTTGCAAATTATGTGTGACTTAATACATCAAATTAGAATGGGAAGAATTATGACCTAATTTGATAATCTCCTCTTAATAAGCAGATAGGGTGAGAGGATATATAACTACCTTTAACTGCGAACCATTTTGAAGTCTACTGGCATCGTTTTTAAATCAGAGCCCAGTTTTGCAATGAAAATGCAAAACTTATATATTAAGCAGTATTGTGCCATGAACATAGTATCTTCACATTTGACAAACAAGGAATAAAAAA
Organism: Methanosarcinaceae archaeon; assembly: GCA_041694315.1. Classification (GTDB taxonomy): domain Archaea; phylum Halobacteriota; class Methanosarcinia; order Methanosarcinales; family Methanosarcinaceae; genus Methanohalophilus. Next base: position 9,145 of record JASMTL010000145.1, read on the forward strand.
ATGAAAATTGAAGAAATACACCAGATGGGAAAAGAATTGAAAGACCTTTTAAAACTCAAAAATCCACCGGTAGCTGTTGGGCTTGTGCCAGATACTCATGAAGTACCTGAAGGCATCAATAAAGTTGAAGAAAAAATGAGACACTGCCAGATGATAGACAAAGTTCGCAAAGAGGCAAGTGAGTTCTATGCCCTGGTTGACGACCAGCAATGCAAAGGCGGTGCAGCTGTTATGGGACTACAGGAAATGGCACCCAAACTTGCCAACGGAGATGTGTACTACAACCTGAAACGTTACAAAACAATCAATTCCGCAAGACGTACTATGCAACAGGTTCCAACCTTGGAAGCGGGTTCCACAAAAGCAATACTATATGGGCCTCTGGACAAGGTGAGTTTCATCCCGGATGTGGTACTTGTTATCGATACACCTAAAAAAGCAATGCAACTCTCACAAGCCCTTTTACACCGCTTTGGAGGACGGGTTAATGCAAGCTTTGCAGGAATTCAGAGTATGTGTGCTGACGGGGTCGTCCAGCCCTATAAGGATGGACACATAAGCGCATCGCTGGGTTGTGGAGGAAGCCGAAAGTATGCCAATGTTGCAGAAGATGAAATGATAATCGGTATCCCTGTAGAAAGGCTGCATGATATGATAGAAGCAGCTCATGAGATGTTTGGCTGAATCTTTGGGCATTTTCTATCTCCTGAACATGAGGTGACATCTATACTCCCTTTAATCACCTCATTTAAATTTTGATAAATATCAAATTTTACTTTTTACCTTTTTATACTAAGTCCATTCACAACAGTTAACTATAAATATACGTAAGTACACATCCATATGTGTAACAAATCTGTTACACATGTATGTAACAGAAAAGGTGATGAAAATGAAAAATAAATCAATTGTACTGCTTGCAGGCACCATTCTTATCGGCATAATGCTGATAGGGACCGTTTCAGCCCACTGGGCAAATGGCGGATATGGAATGGCAAACTCCCGAAACAGTGGTTATGTCGATGGCAGTGGAGCAGGTTATTACTGCAACTATGGCTATGGACAGGGATATAATTCCAACGGGGTTGATTCAGCTGAGGATGCAACATCAGTGATAACCGAAGATGAAGCAATCTCACTTTTTGAAGAAACTACAGGTATCGATGTAAACGATGAAAATGTCTATCAGATGGGACGCTGGTGGGTAATCAACTACATTGATGAGGACGCTATTAAACAGGGACGCGTAGATTCAATAACAGAAGATGTAATCGAGGATTTTTCGGCCTATGTACCGCAGGAATCCTATGAAGACCAGAACAACTACAGGTACCAGAGAGGAGCCGGTGGCTGCATGGGCTACCGTTAATCCTCCTTTTTTACAGAGGTGACACAATAACATGATGTATGGTAATATGATGTATGGCACAGGATTTTCCGTATGGGGAATGATACTAAACTTACTTCTTATCCTGCTTGTAGTTGGTGCTGTTGTCGTGCTTTTAACACGCAGTGGTGCCATAAATTGTGAAAGCCAGAAAACAGCAGACATAGAACGTTTGAACAGGCTGGAAAATGAAGTAAGGGACACAAAAAAGATAGTTGAAGAAATCAAGGACAAACTTGACGAAATATAATTTGGTTTAACCGTTACTATAAAGGGTACAACCCATGCAAAAAAAACTCCAGGGGATTGTCAGCCTTGGCGAAGCTCTATCGCATCCTCTGCGACTGAAACTTATATGTATGCTTGCAGACAGGGAATGGTATGTATATGAGCTTGCCAAAGAACTCGATGTTTCCAGACAGGTACTGTATCTTCACCTGAAACGCCTTGAGAAGGCCGATATTGTTGAAAGCGATCTTCGTCTGGAAGAAGATGATATGCGTGCCAAGAAATTCTTTAAGTTAAAGGAATTTGATATAGAATTGGACGTTAAGGACCTTAAAAACATTTTTGAGACCGAGACAATCACAAAAAAGAATTGATCTTTATTCCTCATCAAGTCCTTTAGTGCCGAATATATAGTTGGCCACCCTTACAGCATCCCTGTCGCCTGTTACTTTTTCCTCTGAATCGCTGAGTTTGACAACAGGAATACCATTGATTTTATGCAACTTGATCACAATATTCAAGGGAGGATTCTCCCGGAAAAACCCTGAATTATTGGTCAGGCTTGTACCTATGCCGAAACTGCATTTGATTTTATCCTTACAATATTCCTGTATCCTGATTGCATCTTCGGCCTGAAGGGAATTACTGAATACCACCATCTTCTGGGACGGATCAATCCCAAGAGCTTTGTAATGTTGAACTGCCTGGTCAATGAAAGTATAGGGGTCACCACTATCATGCCTGATACCATCATAAAGACGTGACAGGCGACCATCAAAGTTGTTGAAGAAAGCGTCATACCCATAGGTATCCGCAAGGGCAATGCCGAGCCTGCCATCATAAACTTTGACCCAGTTCTCGAAGGCAAATTTGTTTGCATTGCGCAAACCCACAAGAGCAGAATTACCCATAATCCATTCATGGCCTATAGTACCTATCGGCCGGGTTCCATATTTCATTGCAAGATATACATTACTTGTACCTGCAAAACTGCGGGACCTACTTAAGGTTTCCACGACTCTTTGGTGAAGTTCAAAACTGCGACGGCGGCGGGTTCCGAATTCACTGAGTACACATCCTGCATTATCAAGTTTGTCTGATACTTCTTTTATCATATCCCCATATCTATCCAGAAGATCAGCCTTTGAAAGATATTCATCGGCCCAGTTATTTTCAATTGTCTCAAAATAAAGTTCGGAAACCGTAGCCATGAGCACGATTTCCCAGAGAATGGTACTATGCCAGGGACCTTTGATACGTATATCAAGATTATTGTCATCCGTCAGGGATATTTCGACTTCATCGGGATTAAAGCGATAATTCTGTAGATGGTCAAGATATGTATGCTTGAAAAATGGACAATTCTTTCCCAGCCACTCCCTTTCTTTATCCAGAAGGCGTAATTTGGGGATTTCTTCCCGGACGATATACTCAAGTTCTTCCTTAAACCGGGAATTGAAACGTTGATCTCCACGGTTTATGAAGCGATATTCTGCCTGTGCTTCAGGAAAAAGTTCAAGTACTGCCATTTGCATGGTCAGCTTGTACATATCATTATCAAGTATTGACCGGATCACCGTATTGCCTTCAGGTAATTGTAACATTTATTAGAGGAATAACAGCCCTTCTGTATTGCATTACAACTATTTAATATAAATGCCTTCGATGTATTACATTAGAGATCGCCCGGAGAAGAAAGATTATGGGAAAAGAAGAACCGGAGGTTGAAGGTTTTGCCGAATTACTTCGCTATACTGTTCCGGGTTATATTTTAGGTTTGATCGCCGGTATTTTTCTTGATATCCAGGGATACCAGACCAATCCCTATGGCCAATGGATTGTGAGAACTCTTGCAGGCGAGGGAGAATCAATACTTGAAGGTTTGTACTCAATCAGGCAACATCTGGAAGGTGCAGCTGGATCAATGGCCCAGGCATACGGCTGGGGGTAAATTATTTGGAATCACAATCCCCTGGATAATAGACGCTGCAAGCCGAATGGCAGGAGTTGATGCATATGGCATACAGGGATTCTATATTCCTTATTTTTATGCCCTTAGTGACCAGATCGGTGCCAATATCTCCGGAATGGTGTATCTCAAACGAATCGAAGGTTCATGGTCTGCAGGAATATATCGATACATACATCATCCTGTGATGCTTACCAGTATTGCTGTAATCCTGCTGGTGCCTTTGGGACTGCTTTCGGCCCGAGTTCTCGGATTCAGCCCGACAACACAGACTTTCACCGCCTTTGAAACCATTGCAGCAAATCTCTGCTGGCTGCCTCCTGTTGTCGGATGGATGGTTCAAAAAGGCAAGTAAATCTCTCGAAGCATTCATATAACTTGTACTGTTCTGTTGCATAAAAAGACAAACTGCAACGGAAACTGAAAAACTATGGCCAAACATCCTGAAAAAATTACTCCCCCGGAAATACTGTCGCCTGTCGGAAATTATGATGCACTGCTGGGTGCTATCAAGGGAGGAACTGATGCTGTCTATCTGGGGGTTGGTGAATTCAATGCCCGCCAGGGTGCATCCAATTTTACACCCGAAGAGATGGAAAATGCCATCGACCTTGCACATCTGCATGGAATTTCAGTATATCTGGCATTCAATGTGCCGGTGAAAGAAACGGAACTCCAGGATGCGATTGATGTCATAGACCGCGCCTATGCAGCTGGAATTGACGCGGTTATTATGAGGGATTTCGGATTTATAGACCTGATCAGGAATAACTATCCTGACCTACCCATACATGGGAGCACCCAGCTCAATACCAATAACACTGAAACTGTCAAATTTCTGGAAAAACTTGGCCTATCAAGAATAATCGTAGCAAGGGAACTTGACACTGCAGAATTGAAACACATCATTGATAGCACCGATATGGATATCGAAATTTTTGCACATGGTGCTCTTTGTTATTCTTACTCCGGACAGTGTCTCTTTAGCAGCTTTGCTGCCAACCGGAGTGCAAACCGGGGTGCATGTGCCCAGCCTTGCAGATGGGAATTCGAGCTGTTCATCAATGGCAGGAACATGAACCATCATATTGGCGGTGTATCCCCTATAAGTTGTGCTGAACTCTGCACTCTGCCAGGTTTGGATGAACTTATCAACACAGGTATTAAAAGTCTCAAGATTGAAGGACGTATGAAAAGAGCTGAATATGTGACCGCCAGTTCTGAAATATACAAAGAAGCTGCAGAGATAATCTGCCAGGATAAAAGACCCGATTCCAGCTGGTTGCAGGAAAGGGAGAATGACCTGGCAAAGCTATTTTACAGAGGTTTTACCCGTGGTTTTGTACTGGGTGACAGGAACGTGACCCATCCCGAATACAGCTCCAGTTATGGGGCATTTTTGGGTAATATACGCCGGGTAAAGAGAAGTAAAAACGCTGCATCCATTAAAGTGAAATTAAACCAGACACTTGAAGTCAATGATGGGATCAGTATCCATACCAGACAACGGATGCTTGGGTCAAAGGTTGAGAAACTCACAGTTGACGGCGGGGACGTTGAGATAGCAGAAAAGGGGAGTATTCCCTACATACATATCAGTCCTAAAACGGTAAAATCTGTAAAAACCGGAGACGATGTTTACCTGAATACAGACGTTTCCCTTCTGGAAGAAATGAGTGAAAGGGATGTTAAAAAGGTACCTGTGAATTTCCGGATACGTGCAAATATCGGCAGACAACTGGAAATTACTGCTTCTGCAGGAGATACAGAAGTGTTTCATGTATCTGATTATCTTGTACAGAGGCCAAAAAAAGCCCCTACTTCTGTGGAACAGATTACCGACATAATAAAAAGACTGGGAGATACTCCCTATATCGCAGATGAAATTGAGTTGAAAGGTGAAGAAGATATCTTTGTACCCCTCGGGGAACTCACCCGGGCCCGTCGCAGTGTAGTGGAGAAACTTCAGGAGAAACAACTGGAAAGTTTCCACAGGCAACCTATAAACCCAAAAATACCAGCATTCAGACACAAAACCGGAAATAGAATTCCAGGTAGATTACTCTTATCTGCAGAAGTGGCAGACATTGAGGGAGCAAAGGCAGCTGCTGACAGCGGAGCAGATATCATATATATCCCTGGAAATCTTTTCGACAAAGTCGAAGGCAACAGGGAACTCGTTCTGAAACTAAAAAAGAATCATATCGAAATAGTATTCACATTGCCTGCTATTATTCATGAGAATGAACTAGAAGAATGGACAGATATCCTTGAAAGAATAAAATCAAGAGGATATACTGTCGGCTGTGGTGAGGCGGGAACACTCCGTCTGGCACACCAAATGGAAATTAAATGTGTTGCACTGAAAAACTTCACTGTTTTCAATTCCCTTACGGCAAATGTGTTGCAGGAAAATGGTGCATCACGTATAATCCTTTCCCCGGAACTTACGCTTGAAGAAATGAAGAATGTTGTGCAGACGTCAGGCAATGGTGTCCAGTTTGAGGCGATAGCCTATGGCAGACAACAACTACTTGTTACCGAACATGACCTGCTCAAACCAATTGTAGATAAAGGCTTCTATGATGAAAATAGCAATGCTTTCCTGCAGCACAAAAAGACAGACCGATATCCCATTAAAAGATGGAGAAACAGAACTTTGATCTATGATTCCCATGTCATCAACATGTTGAATAATATAAATGATATGAAGAATACCTGTATCAATGTTCTTCGTCTGGAGTTTTCACAAGAGAGCAATCAGAAAGTAGCAAGTGTGGTCTCTGAATTCAGGAAAATTCTGGATGGAAAAAGTAAAAAAAATATCCGGGACTCAAAGGTATACTCCAAAGGGCTTTATTACTCAGGCATATGAGTTGTTTCAATAAAAGTTGAAATGAATAGTTTTATATACCATTATTTCAAATAATATTGAAACAGAGGTTACACAATGCCTGACCAATCATTAATCTATAATCTTGCTATTGTAGGACTGGAATCTGTCCAGGAATACCTAGCCCTACATGTACTGTTATGTCTGGTGCCTGCCTTTTTCCTGGCCGGAGCTATAGCATCCCTTTTTTCCAAAGAATCAGTACTGAAATTCTTCGGCAGTGAGACTCCAAGATACATTTCCTATCCCATTGCTGCAGTTTCAGGTTGCCTGCTTGCTGTATGCAGCTGTACTGTACTGCCGCTTTTTGCAGGAATCTATCGCAGGGGCGCAGGAATCGGGCCTGCAACTACTTTCCTGTTTGCGGCACCAGCAATAAATATCCTGGCAATTGTCTACACAGCGAAAATCCTGGGATATGACCTGGGAGTGGCAAGAGCTGTAATTGCAATCCTTCTCTCAATTGCTATTGGACTTACAATGGCGGCTGTATTCGAACGCCACAGAGAGAAAAAGGAAGGATTTAAAAATATTGGTGGAGAAAAACATGCTCACAGCGCGTACCTTTTCCTCCTTCTACTGGCAATCCTGATTGTTCCGGAGATACTTACGGAATGGATTCCGCTGCTAGCCGTGGAGACTGTGCTTGTTTTGATAACAGTGTTCCTATCATTTAAATGGTTCAGTAAAGATGAATTGAAAGACTGGATGGCAGAAACATGGTTCCTGGTTAAGCAAATAACTCCCCTCCTTTTGCTGGGTGTTTTCTTTGCAGGTATTATGGTGGAACTGCTGCCGGCAGATTATGTGGCTGCAGTGGTAGGAGGAGCCTCATTTGGCGCAAGTTTCATAGCATCGGTTGCCGCAGCACTGATGTATTTCTCAACCCTGACAGAAGTGCCTATAATCAGCGCCCTTACAGAGCTTGGAATGGGAAGAGGTCCGGCCCTGGCAATGTTGCTTGCAGGCCCTGCACTGAGTCTTCCGAATATGATCGTAATCAGCAGGATAATGGGAGTGAAAAAAGCTTCCCTCTACATAACTTTGGTAGTAATAGTTGCATCAATAGCCGGCCTTATATTCGGCCTTTATTTTGTATAAAGAGGTAAAATATGAAATTGCTTGTGATTTCAGATATACATGGAAATATGAAAGCTCTGGAAGCTGCAATGGAAATTCCTCATGACGAGGTTATCTGTCTGGGTGATCTGGTGGACTATGGCCCGTCACCCAAAGAAGTAATCGATTTCATGATGGAAAACAAAATCCCTGTCATAAAGGGAAATCATGACAATGCAGTTGCAACAGGAATTGATTGTGGCTGCAGCTATGAGATCAAACATCTATCAATTGCCACGAGGGACTATACAAAAAACCAGCTGAATGATAGCCATCTGGATTATTTGAAGAAGCTTCCTGCAAAAATTGAAAAGGAATACAGAGGAGGCAGGGTTTTATTTACACATGGAAGTCCCAGATCCTTTTATGAGTATATAAAACCACAAACACCTGATGCAGAAGTACAGGAAATGCTGGAAGGGGTCGAAGTGGATTTGCTGGTAGTCGGCCACTCTCACATTCCAATGACAAGGGATGCCGGAAATATTACCATTGTAAATCCCGGGTCAGCAGGACAACCACGCGATGGTATTCCACAAGCCTCATGTGCTGTACTTGATACCGATTCACTGGATTTTAAAGTACACAGGCTGGAATACGATATGGATAGTGTTACGGACAAAATAAGAGAGAAGATGTCCCACTGTGATGAACTTATAGCAATACTGCAAAATGCAGGCGTAAACAAAAAATATAACTAACTAATAAGAAAATGACAGGAGAAAATCAAATGAAAATAGAAATTCTTGGAACCGGATGTGCAAAGTGCAAAAAGACCTTTGAAGTAGTCGAAAAGGCAGTAAAGGAAGCAGGAATCGAAGCCGAAATCACAAAAGTTGAAGATATAAACAGTGTTATGGATTACGGTGTAATGGTAACACCAGCAGTCGTTGTAGACGGTGATGTAAAGATTGCGGGCAAGATTCCTTCGGTTGATGACGTAAAGGAATGGATACTTTAAAGTCCAAATTATTTAATGGAAGGGGATTAACCTTCCATATTTTTGCTCAGGCACTGTCCATCTTACGGTAACCTTCAACAAGCTCCAGGTTCACACTGGAAACCTTGTGTTTAAAATCCATTAGCTCCCGATCGACAGATGGCAATTCTGTGACATCGTTTTCACTCAATACAGTGTGGCCAACAGGCACACTTTTGGATGCGGGTAGACGGACACCCTGTACTGTAGCATTATGAAGTATCACCACATCATCTTCGAGGACACTGTCAAATACTATCGCACCAAAACCTATGAAACATCTTTTACCCAATTGACACGGTCCGTGCACGATACACCCATGAGCCAGTGAGGTACCTTCAGCAATAACCACTTTCGATCCCTCTACCCCGTGAAGAACTACATTGTCCTGAATATTACATCCTTTTCCAATAACAATAGATGCACCCGGCTCATCTGCCCGTATTACAGCATTTGGTGCTACAAGGACATCCGCCTCTATCTTTACATTTCCCATTACAACGGCACTGTCAGCAATCCAGGCACTACCATCAATTTTTGGTTTGTCTCCCGCTGGGTTTTCCATGATTATTACTCCTCTTATCCCTATAAAGGCTAATTAGAATTATAGTAGATAGCCTCATATATGAATCATATTGTAATATGCAATTAATTACAGGATAGAGAGGTCAGCAATGAATCTCAAAGATCTTCTTCAAAAATACAAAGACGGTGATATCGGGATTGATGATACCCAGGCCTGTATCCGGTCCCTGGGTTATGTTCCGGTATGTGATGTTGCCAATATCGATACCTTCAGGAGACACCGGACAGGCATCATGGAAGCAGTACTTGCAGAAGGAAAAACACCGGAAGATATTCTGGAAATTGCAAAAGCCCAGATTGAGGCAACGGGTCGTGTCCTTATAACCCGCCTTAAGGACGATCAAGCTTCATGTCTGGAAAATGAATTTGACAGTGAAAGGATAGATTGGGGTATCCACCACAGGACTGCAGTTGTGCATGATGGGACACCCATTAGAAAGACCGGTGGTGTTGTGGCTATAATTTCAGCCGGTACCGCTGATATCAATGTTGCAGAAGAGGCACGGATGACGGCAGCGGAAATGGGGTGTGAGACTGTAAAGATATATGATGTGGGAGTTGCCGGTCTTCACAGGTTGCTCAACGAAGTAAGGAACCTGGAATCTGACAGACCGGATGCGGTAGTGGTTGCAGCCGGCCGGGAGGGTACATTGCCAACAGTGGTATCGAGCCTTTTTGATGTACCTGTAATAGGTCTGCCTGTATCCACCGGATATGGAATCGGTGCAAAGGGTGAAGCTGCCCTATATTCGATGCTACAGTCATGCTCGGTTCTGTCTGTTGTTAACATAGATGCAGGTTTTGTTGCCGGAGCATTTGCAGGAAGAATAGCAAATACTGTTGCCGCTGCAAGAGAACAGACGGATTCAACGGTTAGTGGGAATCAACAAGGCCGGTTATCATGAGAATTCTACTATTCGATCCGTTCTCCGGTGCTGCCGGAGATATGATTATGGGTTCATTGATTTCACTTGGAGCCGATGGAAACAAAATAAAAGAGACGCTCGAATCGATACTTGATATCTCGATGTTTTTTGAGAAAACTGTCAAACTGGGAATTGAATCCGTTGATGTCAAATTCAATATACCCGGGTTTGAAAATGCCAGAAGTTACCGGGAAATCGAGAATTTCATAAAAGGGTGCGGACTTGCTTCAGATATAGAAAACGATGCTATCAGTGTTTTCGGTATCCTTGCAGATGCTGAATCAAAGGTTCATGGAAAGCCAATTGAAGAATTACATTTTCATGAAGTGGGACAAACCGATGCTCTTGCAGATGTCATCGGCTCATGCATCGCAATGCATCAGCTGGGCAACAGAGAAATTCTTTGCCTGCCTGTAAATACAGGGACAGGGACGGTGAACACATCTCACGGGATTATGCCAATACCTGCTCCTGCAACCCTTGAAATATTAAAAACGTCTGGACTGGAATTTTATGGTAAAGGAAACATGGAACTCCTAACACCCACAGGAGCTGCCCTTTTGGCCCATTTTGCAAAAACCACCCAGACTATTCCTGTCGGAAAGGTTCGTGATACTGGATACGGAGCAGGAGATATCGACACTGATTGGCCCAATGTGCTGCGCACCTTTATGATAGAAACAGACAGGGCACTATCCAAAGATGAAGTGGAAGTGCTTGAAACGAACGTCGACGATGTAACTGGTGAAGTACTGGGAAATCTTTTTGACCGTTTGCTGGAAAATGGTGCTAAAGACGTATCCATAATACCTGCAACAATGAAAAAGGGAAGAACAGGACACATCATCAAGGTTGTAACCCCCTCCCACCATGGTGAAGAACTTGCCAGGATAATCATGGAAGAAACCGGAAGTCTTGGCATCCGGACTATCCCTACAAAACACCGGTATATAGCAGACCGCAAAATGGGGACAGTCGAACTTGAAATTAACAATACTCCCTATCAAATTGCAATCAAGATAGCCCATACACCAGACAGTGGCATATTGCACATGTCAGCAGAATATGATGATTGTAAAGAGGTCTCAAAAATTACCGGAATACCGGTCAGGGAAATTATAAGAAAAGCCCAAACAAAGGCCTGGGGCAAATATAAATGAATTTTGGCTTTCTTTAAAGTGAATGGGCCTATTCAAATTAAAGTTCGTCTTCTTCATTTGATAGGCGACGTCCCTCATAATAATCCTGCTGCTTTGCTATTTTATTGAATTTTTTGCAGGCACGGACCCATAAACAAAGAGGCCTCTCGCTGTTTTTCTTACATGTTTTAAGAGCCATAAATTCCCTCCAGATTTAACTTGAACAAGAATGGATTTAAAGTTTTTCATCGAATATGGATATTCAAAGTATGTATAAACAGGATGAAAATTTAATTTTAAGATGTCAGGGTGACCATTTCGGATGCTACTTTGACCAGCCTATACCAGGTATTCAATGTGGACCTCATCGATATCAGGTCATCTGATGTAACTCTCATTATCAACTGATAGTCTTTGACATCGATTTCTATTGATGAACGATCGGTAACCAATCTATCCAGTTCTGGTTTTACAGATAGGTACAATTTAAGGGCATCAGGGGTTTCAATGATTGTTTCTGAGTATGAATCCATACTTAACCATCCATTGTCCTGAACCCTTTGACCTTTAGATTGAATAGATTATTGCCACTACAATAAAAGCTCATTAGGTCATCAGCTACCTGAATCGAACACCTGGAATTATTATCACTTTCAGGTAATAAATCACCGAGCAATTCTGCCAGTTTACCCCTGCCGATAATGGATGGCACGCTGTTCTTTAAAGATGATTTTTGGGGTTTATGGTGGAATACAACATTCATCCATATGGATAATTGTTGTTGCCCTTCACTATCAAAAAAAGTCAGGCTGGCAGGATTGCCATGATATTGCCCCACAATAAGCAGGGTTTCAGTATCCATACCATACAGTATGTCCTGTAAACCACTTTTACCCCTTGTGACATACTCGCAGTTAAAAAAAGATGCAAGATACTTACAAAGAGTACGGGTTGGAGGTGAAGGAGAGCGTGATGAGGAAATTAACATCCTCTCACTCTGCTTTTAATGTCTTTATAGTGGTAGGTCTTCCTTTTACAAGAATGCGATTCCCACAATAAGGACAG
>JASMTL010000146.1:0-11049 GCA_041694315.1 Methanosarcinaceae archaeon
GAACCCGACAGGGATATTGTGAATACCGTGCATGATTTCATGGAAAAATACCAGTTGCGCAGACCTTATTTTATGAGTTTTGACCCGGTACCTGATACTCCGCTTGAGAATGGTTCAACATCTCCAAAATGGAGGGAACAGAGGCTCTATCAGGTATCTTATCTTTTGAAAGATTATGGCCTGGATTCCGGGCATATTGATCAAATCTATAATGACGATGGTTTTCTTTTGAATGATGATCCTAAACTTGAACTTGCCCGGGTCAACCCGGAAATGTTTCCGGTAGAAATAAACAGCGCCGATTATTCTTCCCTGCTCAGGGTGCCGGGTATAGGGCCTATAAGTGCTTCCCGTATCCTGAGATCCAGGCCAATTTATGGGGAGGATGAACTTGCACGTATGGGTGTTGTTATAGGTCGTGCACGCCCCTTTATCAAAATTGGTGGTTCCGGGCAAACTAACCTTATACAGTTTGCAGGAGAATGCACATGATTATTCTTTTTAAGGCCACTGTAACAGGTGTCTTACTGGCCTGTCTGGAATTGAGGCAACGGCCAGAGGCAGATCTTATTTTTGCCTGTGATCCCAATGAAGGGGAAACGAAATTGAAAATGACCTACCCGACAGCTGAAGTAATTCGGGTTGGATTCAATAGTAAGGTTGATAAGGAGCAGTTGGCCAAAAGAGTTTTTCCCGATGGGTGGCACAGAATAACCAATTTTGATTCCCCTCCATTGAATTATATAGAATTGGTGCTCAGACACAGGAAATGCAATCCTGCAGAGCTTGTGAGACTATTGCATGGGTGTGAAGGGGAGGTGGATGGTCTTTATTGTGGTAAAGAAAGACTTTACAAGCGATATTACCGGTACATGTGTGAGGTTAAAAACAATTATCACAGACTTTGCATGTTTGTGCGGCCAGTTTGCGGAGATACAGTCCTTTATGTAAATGTAACTCCCAAAAACCATGTGTCTGATATGCTTTGCAGGTGGCTTGCAGTACGCAATCCAGATAGGGCGGTAATTGTTGTTGGTGGAAAGTTTGCTTATGTATGCAATGGTGAAATCCTGAAGATGCAGCATTTCCTGAAAACATCTGTGGATTCAATACAACATTTGATTCCTTCTGAAGATTCTGCTAATCCGGAAGAATTGTGGGATACCTATTACAAAAGCCAGATGATAGACAACAGACGTAACCATTCGCTTTCAAAAAGATTACAGCCCCGCGGCGATTCCGGCTATAGTACAATGTCTAAAAAAGATCGGTATTTTGTAGAACGGGGTATTCCCACATCTACATTACTTGATTTTGTGAATGAGAAACAAGGTGGTCAATAATATGCAGTCACTGGTTGATGCTCCACGTATAGGAGAAAAAATGGCACAGCGCTTTATATCTCATTTTGGATGTGAAGAGGATGCCATGGCGGCAATTCTCAGAGGGGATATAGCCGGTATATCGGAGATCGAAGGAGTAGGTAGAAGGTATGCCATATCCCTTGTACACGATGTGAGGTCTACACAGGATGGTATTGATATCTCCTCTTTTTTGAAAACCCGGGATTCAGTCGATATTTATGAACGGGTAATCGATTCTATCAAAAATTATGCTTCTACCCCTTATGCAAGGGATAAGTTGCACACTTATATCCCATATCCTTCAAGCAGGAAAGACCTTATTGACATAAACCGGGACTGGGTTGAAAACCATATGGAATACCTCTCCATGCTCGATGATATGGATAGGATTTCAGCAAGTCTTTCCAGAATAGAACCCCTGAAAAACTCTCCTTCAATTCCCCGGATCAGGGATAGGGTAATTGTCACTTCAAATACAGATGATTACAGCACTTTAAAGGAAAAATATGGTAAAAGCATTGAGGTCCAGCTGGTGGAAGATCCTCTGGAATTTGCAGATGTTGCACGCAGTTATCCCCATGTAATTGCCATAGGAGAACCCTTCCTGGAATATGATTTTCCAGAGGATACGAATCCTGAAATAATAACAAATGCCCGGGAAATTGAGGAATGGCATATTTTACCCGAAAAACAGATTTCGTTTTTTGCTTTCAATCATGAACGAATAATGAATGCATTGGATCTTGCAATTGCACTGGATAAAGCAGGCATACCTCCAGTAGTCAATGCGGATATTTCGGCTCTTAGCAATCTCATGGCTGCCATTAATCCTGAAGGAAATATTGTTGAAGGCAGGGATGGGGAAATAGACCGCTTACATCATATTCTGGATAATGTGGATTCGGAACTTACAAAATATGTAGACCAGTGCAACCAGGAAATAAATGATCTCCTCCAAAAAAGTAGTATTACACTCAGCGGGAATGATATGTTGGGTGTTATCAGGGATGAGATGGAGTTAAAGGATATTCTTTCACGCAATATATCGGCATCTTTCAGCCAGATAATTAATGATGCCAGAAAAGAATTCATTGAAACCCTTTCAATGAAGCAAAATGAATCTCTATTAGTGGATTATTTTTTCCCCTCTGAACTTTGTTATCCTGTAGAAGCCGACATGTCCCAGTTACAAAAATTCAAAGAACAGATCAAACAGCAGATATTCCGCAGGGAAGTTACTCATAAAAGGAATATTGCATATGAGCTACACGAATTCAGGCAACCCCTGAAACAACTTGTTATGAGGTTGCTTGATCTGGATGTGGGCTTGGCAGTGGCCCGTTTTGGTCATTCTCTGCAGATGCAACTTGCAGGCTTTGAAGATGAATGTGGTATGGGTCTCAAGAATGGAAAAAATATTTTCCTTTGTGAAAAGGGCGTTGCTGTGGAACCTATAGATTATTCTCTGGGCTCGATCATGTCTCCTTCGCAGGTTCCCACTTCTTCCGTAGTTCTTTTAAGTGGTGTGAATTCCGGAGGAAAAACATCCATGCTGGAGTTAGTGGCTCAATGTACAATTCTTTCCCACATTGGTTTCCCTGTGCCGGCAGATGAATTGAAGATCGGGCCGATTGATAGTTTGTATTATTTCAGCAAATCCAGGGGTACTCTTGATGCGGGGGCATTTGAAACGACCTTACGCTCATTTTCAGCTTTGAGAGGGGCGGGATCCAAACTTGTGCTTGTCGATGAACTTGAATCCATCACCGAACCCGGAGCTTCTGCAAAAATCATAGCCGGTATCCTTGAAACCCTTTCTGAAGAATCCAATACAATGGCTATTTTTGTTTCCCATCTTGCCGACCAGATACTGGAAAATACCGATGCCTCCATCAGGGTGGATGGAATTGAAGCAAAAGGACTTGATAATGAATTGAACCTGATTGTTGATCGCAATCCGATTTATAATCATATTGCAAAGAGTACTCCGGAGTTAATCGTGGAGCGTCTTTTCAGAAGCGGGGGGGAAGTTGAAAGGGAGTTTTACAGACGTTTGAAAAATAAATTCGAAGAAGGATGCTAATCAGAGGCATCCCTTTGTACTTTTGACCCCTTTGCCCTCGATAACCGTCGCTTTTTTCATTGCCTGAGCAAATGCCTTGAAAAGGGCTTCGATTTTGTGGTGGTCATTGTAACCATATACAGCTGCATGAAGGGTAAGTTTTGCATTGGAGACGAATGATTCAAAGAAATGCCTTGTAAGCTGGGTGTTGAATTCCCCTACTTTTTCGGATTCAAAAGTAGTGTCCATCACGAGATAACTTCGCCCTCCTATATCCACTACTACGCTGGCAAGAGCCTCATCCATTGGTATTCTTGATTCTCCAAAACGGGCAATTCCCGACTTTTCTGCCATTATCCGGTCAAAGGCCTGCCCCATTACGATCCCAATATCCTCTACCAGGTGGTGGCCGTCTACTTCCAGATCACCTTTAGCATCGATTGTAAGGTCAAAACCTGAATGTCGTGCAAAACATACCAGCATGTGGTCAAAAAAACCGATGCCTGTATTTATCTGTGAATCCCCTTTGCCATCGATGTTGATCGTAAGTTCTATGCTGGTTTCTCTGGTAGTACGGGATACAGTGGAAATTCTTGGCATACTTACTCTCCACCAGAGATTTCCTCTCTGATTGTATTTATCGCTTCTGTAAGGGTAAAATTTCCTGCATAAAGAGCACTCCCTACCACAACACCGCAGGCACCGGTTGTTTTCAGGGTCAAAATATCTTTCAGGGCTGTAACTCCTCCAGAAGCAATCACCGGTATTGTAAGTTCATTAACCAGCTCTGTTGTGGGTTCTGTGTCCACACCTTCCATTAATCCTTCTTTGTCTATGTTGGTGAACAGAATGCTTCCTGCGCCTTTTTCTTCGAACATTTTCCCGAGCTGTACCGCGGTATACTCGGATTGCTCGGTCCATCCCTTTGTAGAAACCTTACCATTTTTTGAATCCAGGGCGACATTAATGTTTTCGGGTTTGAACTGCCTGGCAAGTCTTTCAACCAGGTCCGGATTTTGGACAGCTGCGGTGCTCAGTATCACCCTGTTAGCACCCATGTGCAGGAGGTTTGCAGCATCCTCAAAAGAGCGAATTCCGCCACCTACCTGTACTTCGACTCCTTGTCTTTCACACAGCATTATGATTTTTTCTATTATAGGGGCGTTTTTCCTTTTCCCTTCGATGGCTCCGTCAAGGTCTATCAGATGCAGTGTTTTTGCTCCCTGTCCGATCCACTTAATCGCAACTGCTTCGGGATCATCAAGTGAAATACGTTCCTTATCTGGCAGTCCCTGTATCAACTGGACACATTTCCCGTTTTTCATATCTACAGCGGGGATGACCTCAAATTCCATTATTTACTCTCCTCAGGGTATCATTCTTTCGATGGGTACAACAAGTATGTCTGATGCACCTGCTTTTTTCAGTTCACTGACTATTGTAAAGACCTGGTCTGCATCAATAACGGCATGTATTGCATGGGTGGAATTTTTTGATTCTACTTTCATAACAGTCGGGCCCGCAAGACCTGGCAGGATGTCTTTGATATTTTCCAGTTTGCCTGAGGGGGCATTCATCATAAGATAGCGCTTTTGTTTTGCATGGAGTACACTTTCAAGGGCTGTTTTTATGTGCTGGATTTTTTCTTCCCTTTGGGAACTATCGGCATTTGAAATCAGGTACACAGATGAGCTGAACACCTCTGCAATTTTCCTGAGATGATTTGTCACAAGAGTTGTGCCGGAACTGGATATATCAACAATTGCATCTGCAATTCCCACATGGGGTGTCATCTCGCAGGCACCACTTACTTTGATAACTTCAACTGGAATGTCAACATTTTTAAAATATTTCTCTGTAATATTTGGGAATTCAGTAGCAACCCGCATATTTTTCAGGTCTTCAGGGGCTTTAATCCCTGAGTCTTCAGGAACTGCAAGTACCAGCTTTGCCCTCCCAAAATGCAGATCCAGCATAACTTCAACTTCTGCATCAGTTTCATCTATAAGATCAAGCCCGGTAATTCCTACGTCTGCAGCTCCGTCCTGCACATATTCGGGAATATCCGCCGCTCTTGCGAATAAAAATGTCATATCCGGGTCTGTTGTTTTTGCAAAAAGTTTGCGGCTTGATCCCTCAAGTACCGGGAGACCTGCTTCTTTGAAGAGTTTCACGGTCGGATCGTGGAGTCTGCCTTTATTTGGTATTGCAATGCGTATCATCCTGGTTGCCTCTGGAATCTGGGTCAACATTTCCAATACTTTCATTGCATATAAAGGTTTGATGAAGAAAAAGTATCCATAAGATATCTTGTTTTCCAGTAATTAATTCACTTTCATATAGTATCCAATTTATATAGAATGGGTTTTTCATATCAACACAGATTTGATACTGGAGCCTTATTTAATTCATATTTTAGTATTTTCATGAGGTTTGGTTATGCGGAATATAAAGGTTGAGCAACTTGTCCAGACACCTGTGGAAAATCAGGAGATAGAGCTTGTTGAACGTAAGGGTGTGGGACATCCAGACAGTATATCTGATGGAATTGCAGAGGCTGTAAGCCGTGCCCTTTGTGCTGAATATATCGAAAAATGCGGTGCAGTACTTCACCATAACACGGATGAAACCCAGATTGTTGCAGGTCGTTCTTCCCCTGCTTTTGGTGGTGGGGAGGTCATCAAGCCAATCTATACTCTTCTTGTGGGGAGGGCTACAAAGGAATTTAATGGTGTGGAAATCCCGGCTGAAACAGTAGCTGTCTCGGCAGCACGTGATTACCTGAGAAATAATATTGTAAATCTTGATCTTGAGAGGCATATTATCCTTGACTGCAAACTTGGTACGGGATCTTCTGACCTGCGGGATGTATTTGGCCGGGAAAAAGTTCCCACTGCCAATGACACATCTTTTGGTGTTGGCCATGCATCATTTTCCGAACTTGAGCGTATAGTGTATGATACCGAAAAGCAGCTTATAGGTGATCTGAAAGGGAAATTACCTGCAATAGGTGAAGACATCAAGGTCATGGGATTGCGGGAGAAAGATGATATTTCCCTGACTGTTTGCTGTGGAATGGTTGACAAATATGTTGATGATATGGATGCCTATATTAGTTTCAAGGAACAGATGAAGGATTATATTCTGGATATTGCGGGCAAATACACTGACAGGAACGTTAATGCATATGTCAATGCTGCCGATAATACCGCGGGTGGTTGTGGCTGTATCTTCCTGACGGTAACAGGCACTTCTGCGGAGATGGGCGACGATGGTTCTGTTGGTCGGGGGAACCGGTGCAATGGTTTGATAACCCCGAACAGGCCCATGAGTATGGAGGCTACGAGTGGTAAGAACCCTATCAATCATGTAGGTAAGATTTACAATTTGCTTTCTACTCAGATGGCCCGGGATATTGTGGAAGCCGTGCCACAAGTAGATGAAGTATATGTGCGACTGCTATCACAGATAGGTAAACCTATTGATCAGCCCATGGTTGCCAGCATCCAAATAATTCCCGAAGAGAGAGCAAATTTTGCTACGGTTCAGGATGATGCCGAAGCAGTTGCCGATGAGTGGCTTGGTAATATTACCAAGATCACCGATCTTGTTATAAACGGGGCAATTGACACTTTCTGAGACAAGATTGCCTCTTTTTATTCTTTTCAGTGGTTTTGAATTTTGTTTTTTATTCTTGCTTTTAAGCGCTGGTGATTTTTCCTGCGGATATTGAATTTATATGCCTTTGGAATGGGAATTCGGCGAAAAGTCTATATAAGATTGTGAGGATGAGAATATCTCGCTGAGTAATGTCCCGCCTTAACTCAGTTGGTAGAGTGCGCGGCTGTAGTATGGTTTGTGTGGATTATCCACATACCGCGCGGTTACCGCGATGCCCCCGGTTCGAGTCTGGGAGGCGGGACCAAACACCTCTTCTAAAGGGTGTAAACAAAACCCTTATATATAATTAAATGTATTTGAGTGCTGCTCGTGTGAGCGGAAAAGTGTGCCCGGACATTGTCCGAATAGTGTAGAGGTCTATCATGGGGCCCTGTCGAGGCCCCGACCCGGGTTCGAATCCCGGTTCGGGCGTACAAAACTTTTCCGAAAGGCTCCGGTTCTGCCGGGGCCAAAACTCACATCTAATTTTGTTTTCTATAATTTTGTAACAGAGTAGTATCATTATTGTTCTAGTAACACGTCTGTTCATGTGTATATACAATTACTTAGTTCTAAAACGATAATTTTTATATAGTTCTCGTCCTTAGTTGTTTCAGAATATCGGATAGAATATTGCTGTGGAACAGAATCACAGATCACTACATATTCAGATTGCTCTGTGTCTTTTTCATTTTCATAGTATCCCAACTTTGACAGTTTTATTTTTAATCAACTGAATGTCTCTCTTTTTAGGTTCTATTCTAATCTCTATGTTTATCTTTTTTCTTTTAGTCGTTCGCTAGCATCTTTTCTTTCTTCATGCTTGTTTTTATAATTTTATCCATTTTTTGCCCCATTGATTTGACAGTATCACATAAGTCATTGGATTGTGTTTTTTCTGATTTTTGCCCATTTTTTGGACAAAGAATTTGACAGCATTGTTGAATCTTCTAAATAAGCCTCTTAGATCAATTTCATTTTCTTTTCAAGCAAAAAATATCCAAAAATAGTTTAATGGAATTTGACAGATGAGCATTATTCTTATGAAAATAAGGGTTCAACGAGTAAATTCAGGCCAAAATTCCTGAAAATTGCATCCATTTTAAAGGAAAACCGATGAAATCGGAGTTTTTCACATGAAATTGTTTGGACTGTCAAATAGCTTTTTCTGACAAAAAAATGAAAATTTTGGGTTGAAAGAGAAGACATTCTCTTCAAGAAAGAGTAGAAACTGTCAAACTGGGGTAGTATCTTTTTCTACAGGCGTGTTTGCCAATGGTTCCTATGCAGTGACTGAGGTCTATTGTAATGGTGAACTATATCCGGAACATTTCACTCCTTCTCCTGTTATGGATGCAAATGAGTCTTTCTCATTGGCAGTTGAGAGACCGTAAAACAGGCAAGTGTTGTCGATGTCACTATCTATCCAACACATTTTGGATCATGGCGCATCTCTGGAAATACAGACAGGGTCATGTGCATTCAATTCAACTCTTTCACGTAAGTTTGCCCCCAATGAAACATTTACCTATAAGTGGGTAATGGGGGAGGCAGCAAATACGGCATGTGGTGGGGTTCCGGTTGGATTCCACTATTCAATCAATCCTGTAAAATCTCCTGAATTAAATATTGAGCAATCTTCTATTGTTGTCACTCCCCGCATCACGGATGAATATGTTGAAGACGGGATATGGGATGATAATTATCCTCTCTCTAAATTCCTACATCCCACGATCAGGATCATTTCAGGTTTTTTATTTGTTGGTTTTGCCAGTTCTCTTTTTGCTTTTGCAATAGTGGGTTTACTATTGCTTCGTCGCAAAAACTAATGATATTGTGATTTCTGGCTTTAAGAACAATTGAAAAGCTACAAATATTATTAGTAAATTGAAACCATCGGATAGACCTTTATACGTACATCTCTCCCTCTTATCCAATAATCGTTGATGTGATCATATGTCTTACAATATACTTCAAACACGCAATCTTGTTCCTGATGTGAACCTCATGAAGGTCGAAGCTCCGGATATAGCAAAAGCAGCGAAAGCGGGCCAATTTGTAATATTACGTATTGATGAAAGCGGTGAACGCATCCCTCTCACAATAGCTGACTTTGATGTTGATGAGGGTTCTATAACGGTAATCTATCAGGTAATGGGCAAGACTACCAAACAATTAACAACCCTCAAGACAGGTGAGACTTTGCAGGATTTTGTCGGTCCTCTGGGCACTCCCTCTGATATCCGTAAACTCGGCACAGTAGTAATGGTTGGGGGTGGTGTCGGTGTAGCTCCTGTGTACCCACAGGCACGTGCCTATCGCGAGGCAGGTAACCATGTAATATCTATAATCGGTGCCCGCAATGAAGAAATGCTCATTCTTGAAGATGAAATGGCAGAGGTGAGTGATGAACTCTATGTGGCTACTGACGATGGGAGCAAAGGCCATCACGGTTTTGTAACCGATATTGTTAAAGATATTCTTGATAGTGACCAGCAGGTTGACCGTATTGTCATAATCGGTCCGCCTATTATGATGAAAGTAGGGGCCGGTGTAACTGCCTCCTATGGCGTGGAAACCCTTGTAAACCTCAATCCAATTATGATCGATGGTACCGGGATGTGTGGTGGTTGCCGTGTATCTGTTGGCGGAGAAACCAAATTTGCATGTGTGGATGGCCCGGAATTTGATGCAGCCGATGTGGATTTTGACCTTATGATGAGCAGGCTTTCTTTTTACAGACCGCAGGAAAAGGAAGCCCTTGAAAGTTACAACAAAAAATGCGGGGATGATTGTAAGTGTCACTGAAACAGCAAATGCCTGAGCAAAAACCAGAGGAAAGGATTGGAAACTTTGATGAAGTCGCATTGGGGTACACAGAACAGCAGGCTGTAATCGAGGCGGGACGCTGTCTTGAGTGCAAGAATCCCCAATGTGTGGCAGGATGTCCTGTTAATATTGATATCCCCGGGTTTGTTTCAAGGATCAAGAACAAAGACTTTGATAGGGCTATTGGTATACTCAAGGAATCCAATGCCCTGCCGGCAATCTGTGGACGTGTTTGTCCTCAGGAAGAGCAGTGTGAGAAATTCTGTATACTTGGCAAAAAGGGCCAGCCTCTTGCTATCGGCAGGCTTGAGCGTTTCTGTGCGGATTATGAAAGGGATGCAGGAGTAAAATCCCCGGAAAAACCAAAATCCAGCGGGAAAAACGTGGCTGTCATTGGTGCAGGTCCTGCTGGACTTACTGCGGCAGCAGAACTTGCAAAAGCAGGGCATGGTGTAACCATTTATGAAGCCCTCCATGAACCGGGCGGGGTCCTGACCTACGGTATACCCGAATTCAGGCTACCCAAGGACATTGTCAGGCAAGAAGTAGATTATATCCGTAACCTTGGGGTTGACATAAAAGTGGATTATGTCATAGGAAGGATAAAAACCCTTGATGAACTCCGCGATGAATTCGATGCGGTCTTTGTAGGTACAGGTGCCGGTCTTCCCAGATTCATGCGTATTGAAGGGGAGAACCTCAACGGTGTTTATTCTGCAAATGAGTTCCTTACAAGGGTCAATCTGATGAAAGCCTATCGTTTCCCGGATTATGACACACCCATCAAATGCGGAAATAAGGTTGTTGTAGTATGGGCCGGTAACGTTGCGATGGATGCTGCCCGCAGTGCCCTCCGGCTGGGTGCAGAAGAAGTAACAGTTGTATACCGGCGCAGTGAGGCGGAGATGTCTGCCCGTATTGAAGAAGTTGAGCATGCAAAGGAAGAAGGTGTGATTTTCAAACTGCTCACCAACCCGGTCCGTATCCTTGAAGGTGAAAATAAGACTGTGAATGGTGTGGAATGCGTAAAAATGGAACTCGGTGAACCCGATGAATCAGGCAGGAAGCGCCCTATGCCAATTGAGGGTTCTGAGCATGTGATCGATGCTGATATAGTAATAGTTGCTATCGGCA
>JASMTL010000147.1:0-8681 GCA_041694315.1 Methanosarcinaceae archaeon
TGTTATGCAGCACGCGAGGATGCCAGGGAATTTAACGCTAACGTATTTTGAGAATTAGATAATGGATTGAAAAGTCAGGTTTAAATAACAAATACAGCGCATACCTTTACTATGATATCCCAGAAAGTCGCAGACATACCACCCTTTTACGTTATGGAGATACTGGAAAGGGCCCAGCAGCTCGAAGCACAGGGGAAAAGTATTATTCACCTGGAAATCGGGGAACCGGATTTCCCCACCGCTCCTCATATATGTGAGGCTGCCCACAGTGCCCTGGATACCTGCAATACAACCTACACACACAGCCAGGGTATTCCGGAACTCAGGAAGGCAATAGGTGCGGATTATAACACACGTTTTAACCTTGATATCGACCCTTCACAGGTAATTGTCACTTCAGGTACAAGCCCGGCCCTTATGTTGAGTTTCATGGCGCTTGTCGATGGTGGGATGAAGGTAGCGATGTCAAATCCTCATTATGCATGTTATCCCAATTTCGTCAAAGCCATTGGAGGCAAGGCGGTCCTTGTTCCTGCAAAAGAGGAGGAGGGCTATTGCCTGAATTCGGATAATCTCTCGGCAAATATCGATGCTGATACAGCTGCCATTCTCATGAATAGTCCCTCCAACCCCGCAGGATATCTTATGCCTCCAGAAGAGATGCAGGCGATTGCTGACCTGGCAGGAGCCATCCCGATAATTTCCGATGAGATTTACCAGGGACTTGTTTACGGGAATGCAGAAGACCACAGCATACTGGAATACACGGATAATGCAATCGTACTCAATGGTTTTTCCAAAAAATACTGTATGACCGGCTGGAGACTGGGGTACATGATCGTACCCCCTAACATGGTCAGATTGATCCAGAAAATGCAGCAGAATTTTTTTATATGTGCCAATAATTTTGTTCAGCACGCCGCAGTTGCAGCGCTCACAGGTCCACAGGACCATGTGAAATCAATGGTTGAGATCTATGATAAACGTCGTGTTTACATGCTGGAAAAACTCAAAAGTATCGGTTTTGACATTAATTATACTCCGAATAGTGCCTTCTATATTCTGGCTGATGCGGGCAAGTTTACCGGAAATGCACTTGAATTCAGCAGGCAGGTCCTGGAAGAAACCGGAGTGGCCATCACACCCGGAATCGACTTTGGGTCCCGTGGAGAAGGCCATGTAAGATTCTCGTATGCCAACAGTTTAGAAAATATAGAAAAAGGAATGGAAAGACTTGATGCTTTCCTTAACGGGTAATCTTGCTTTTCTGGCGCTTACGCACCATCTTTTCGGTTTCAATCACAAAGAACACAGAACTGGCGATTATTACTATAATTACCCAGTCAACCAACCTTAAAGGTGCTGTGTCAAGGATACCATTAATCAATGGGTTATAGGTTATCAACAGCTGCAACAGGATTACCACAGCCACCCCGGCCAACATTGCCATGTTGGAAAATAGCCGGCCAAATATATTTTCATAAATGGATTTTGAACTGAAAAGATAGAAGATCTCAAAGAATACGATGGTATTCAAGGCAATTGTCTGTGCTGTAGTTACTGTGGTTTTCTGGTCGTTGATTTCAAAGAAGAACAACAGGAATGTTGCTGTTACCATCAGCAGGGCAACTAAAACGATTCTTTGCTTGATCACCGGCAGTAAAAGCGGCTCTTCGGGTGGACGTGGATGTCTTTTCAATAACAGGGTTTCCTTCGGTTCAAAGACAATGGGTACACCCAGACCGATTGCTGTTACAGTATTAATCCACAATATATGTAGAGGCAATAGAGGAGGATTGGGGATTCCCAGCAGTACCGCAGCCATTATAGCAAGCCCCTCAGCAGCATTGGTAGGCAGTGTCCATAAAATCACCTTCTGGATTTTGTCGTAAACATCCCTGCCTTCCTCCACAGCATTTACAATGGAAGCAAAGTTATCATCTGCAAGCACCATGTCCGAAGCCTCCTTGGCAACCTCCGTACCGGATTTGCCCATTGCAATCCCTATATCTGCCCGTTTGAGGGCTGGTGCATCATTTATTCCGTCACCTGTGACGGCCACAACCTCTCCCTGCTCCTGCAGCAACCTGACAATACGGGATTTATCTTCCGGGGAAGTCCGGGCAAAGACAGAAACATTTTTTAATTTTTCATGCAGGTGCTCATCGGACATGCTATCGAGTTCTGAACCTGTAAGTACACCGTCAGTGGATATATCTAGTTGATTTGCAATACTGTGAGCTGTAAGTCCATGATCGCCCGTAATCATGATTACACGGATACCGGCTGTATTACATTTTTTGATAGCATCCCTGACCTCTTCACGGGGAGGGTCACGCATCCCCTGCAGTCCCAGGAAAACAAGATCTTCAATATCCTCTTCCTTCAATTCTTTCCTGCCAGTTCCCATTTCCCGGTATGCCATGGCAATAACCCGCAGGCCTTCCGATGCCATGTTTGAAGCAGCTTCGAGTATTTCGGCTGGATCAAAAACCTCATCATCTCCGTATTTTGAGGAGCACATCCTGATTATTGTTTCAGGTGAACCTTTTACAAAAATTACATTGGATTTTTCATCCCTTTCATGCAGAGTGGCCATAAATCGCTTTTCAGACTCAAAGGGCAGTGAATCAATCCTGGGCAAATGGAAAGATGATGCTTTCAAAGCGGATATCAGTAGTGCCCCTTCTGTGGGGTCACCAGCCACACCTCCTTCTTCACGCAGATAGGCATCGTTACACAGAGAACCTGCCTTGAGGGTTTCCATCAACGGACCATAATCATAAGGGGAAATTTGCACGCCTTCGCTGGCAAAGTCCCCTTTGGGCGAATAACCTTCACCTGTAACCTCAAACCAGCCTTCAGAGGTGTATATATTCGTTACGGTCATTTGATTCATGGTCAGGGTGCCTGTCTTATCGGAGCATATGACAGTAGCGGATCCCAGTGTTTCCACTGAAGGCAGATTTCGTATGATGGCATTCTTTGAAGCCATGGATTTTACCCCTATGGCCAGTGATATGGTGATAAGAGCTGGCAAACCTTCAGGAATGGCCGCAACTGCAAGACTCACTGAAGCCAGGAATATTTCCAGATTTTCAAAGCCCTGCAGGCGTCCGATAATATATGTCAGGACTGAAACAAAAAGGATGACAACAAAGAGTACTTTCCCCAGATGGTTTATGGTGCGTATCAGGGGGGTGGAAATACTTTCCGATTCCTTGATGAGTTCTGATATCTTGCCGATCTCGGTACGGGGTCCGGTTGCCACCACCACCCCATATCCAATGCCCTGCGTCACAAGAGTGGCGGCGAATGCCATGTTTTTCTGTTCTGCAAGTGGTACGTCCTCCCCGGATATGGCTGTGGTTTTCTTTTCAACCGCCATAGATTCACCGGTCAGAGCTGATTCATCGATACGCAGGTTCTTGGTATGGAAAAGTCTTACATCGGCAGGTACCCGTGCACCGGCTTCAAAGAGCACCACATCACCTGCTACCAGTTCTCGACTGGGAATGACCTTACGCTGTCCATTGCGCAGTATAGTAGCTTCGGGACGCATCATACGGGCAAGGGATTCCAGAGCATTTTCGGCCTTTTTTTCCTGCACAAAACCAATTATTGCATTGGCCAGGACCACTCCCCCGATCACAGCAGTATCTGCATATTCCTTTAAGAAGAATGTGACTATCGCAGCAGCAATTAACACATAGATCAATGGGCTTGCAAATTGTCTGGCAAAAAGATACAGTGGACCATGTTTCTTTTTTGCCTCAACTTCATTGTATCCATAGGTAGATAAGCGGAAAGATGCTTCATCTTCACTTAAGCCTTCCTTATTGCTTTCAAGAAGAGAAAAAGTCTCCTCCGCATTAGCCCGATACCACTTGACCCCCCCATTCATAAAAAGAAGAATGGAATTCTGAAGTTAAAAATTTTGTGATTGAAGTAACGTTCCCAGGGATCCCCATCTGGATAACAGGTGTAACATTGATATCTGTATCAATGCTTGTATGAATAACTGAAATTGTGCACTATGATGAAATAAGAGGAGCAAACATAATCAAACATGGTGTAAAGATGGTGGAAAGACAAGTAGAAAGTGTACTTATTGAAATTCCAAAGGGAAGTCGAAATAAATATGAGTATGACAAGGAAAAGGAAATGATTAAGTTTGACAGGATGCTCTTCTCTTCGATGGTCTATCCCTGTGATTATGGTTTCTTTCCCGACACTTTGGCCCTTGACGGGGACCCCCTAGATGCATTGGTACTAACATGGGAACCTACATTCCCGGGTTGTTTGATAGATGTGCACCCAGTTGCATTGTTTGATATGATGGACGATAAAGGCAGAGATGAAAAGATACTATGTATTCCGGAAAGTGACCCATTGTGGATACATATAGAAACGATTGATCAAGTCCCACCCCACCTGTTAAAGGAGATTACCCATTTTTTTGAGACATATAAAAACTTAGAAAATAAAGATGTGGAGATAATCGGATGGAAAAGTCTGGAAAATGCAATCAAGGTAATTAAAGAAGCCAAAAGCAGACATCAAAACCAAAGGTAACTTTCTGCAGGCAACTCCATTAAATCTTAAACTTAGTTAAAAATAGAAAGACGCTGATGGGGAGATTCGAACTCCCGAGGGGTCAAGCCCCACAAGCTTTCCAGGCTTGCGCCGTACCGCTAGACTACCTCAGCAAATATGATTTCATGTACGCTGTATACGTTTTGTACTCCAGCGACTCGGATAAACATCGGCATCCATTATTACTCTTTCGGTGATAGCAGCAATTCCACTGGATGAATCCAGGATTTCAGAGGAGTCCATTGATGCTTTTGCAAGAGCAACAACTTCACCTTTCAAACTAAAAACGGCAACATCACCCTCTTTCTGGACATCTGAATCGAAGCCGACAATACCCGGTACTGTAAGTGCTGCTCCATGACATATCGCACCTACGGCAGAATCACGGATTGTGATATGCGGCAGGTGTACAAGGGCTTCCTCCATTGGCCGGATAATGCGACGCAAATGCTCTTCATCACCATTTTCCTGCCAGAATACAAAAGCGTCTTTCAGATCATGCAGGGTAACAAGTGTTGACTCATCAAATGGTCCTGTGCCAACCCTTCTGAGCTGTTGCATGTGGGCCCCGCAACCAATCACAAGCCCGATATCATGACAGAGTTTGCGTATATAGGTTCCTGCCTCACATCTAACCCTGAAAAGTACAAGATTGTCTTCAACTTCCAGCACATCCAGGGAATAGATATTACGTATCCTGACAGCACGCTTGACAGCCGAAACTACAGGAGGAGTCTGGTATATAGGTCCGACAAATTCATCACATATCTTCCGCACACATTCTTCAGGAACATTTTCATGGAGGCGCATGAGGCAGATATATTCCTTGGCTGAAAGACGAAGTGCTGAGACAGCTTTTGTTGCCTTACCCAGCATAATCGGCAAGACCCCTGTCACCCTTGGGTCCAGTGAGCCTGAATGGCCTGCCCTGGGAAGTTCAAGCATGTCCCTGACCCACGCAGTGACCTCATGACTTGTAGGCCCGGCGGGTTTGTCAAGGTTTACCACTCCCATTCTGATGTAAAAAGAGAGAGGACGCTTAAGAGGGGGACACCCATAAGACGGATCTGTATGAGCATTACTCTTGAGAATATATTCCCTTTGCAGGGTTAAATCGTAGTCAGCATTAATGTTATTCGTTAAAAAACCCACCCAGATTATCAATTGCAGCCTTTAATATATCACATATCTGGTATTGGTTCCAGCGGTTTGAATCGATCACCAGATCATAGATTGAAAGATCATTTATATCTATATCATAAATTTCGCGGTATCGCAAAGCTTCGGAAGATTCCCTTTCTATTGTTTCGTTGAGTTTTGCTTCAAAAGAAGAACCTTCACGCCCGACAATCCGTTCAACACGGACCTTACGGGATGCTTTGAGCCATATACACAGTGCTTCATCGCCTGCCATATGACCGGCCAGCCTGCCTTCCAGAATAATGTTATCCCGGCTTAAAGCAATATCCTGCTGCCTCTGATCAATCATCCGATCTATTGCAGGATCGGATTCGGCAAGTTTTCCGAATTCACCCAGACTCATGGAATGTTCTTTTGCAAGATTGCGGAAAACGTCACCTGCTGAAATCATTTCAATGTCATAATGCGAGGCGAGCATCCGAGATACGGTGGTGGTTCCACTGCCCGGAAGGCCGCTTATCGTAAGAAGCATTCACACGCCACCGATATCCAGAGCCTTTCTTACAACCTGACTGATAGCCAGAGAAGTGATAAAATACCAGAATATCCAGTACTGGATAGGTCCGATTATAGAAGTTGTTAAAAGGGTCTCACCTATGAATGGAAAGGTAAGTACAGCATTACCATGTTCACTTATGTAGTAATATGCCCACATGAAAAGTGGAAGGGATATAATACTAATATAGGCCATTGGTTTGAACTGCTGCTTGGACATTTCCATCTGGTCAGACATCATTTCCTTACGCTGCTCATCCAGCTTATTGATCATGTAATTGTTCTGGGCCAACTGGGCTTCACGATACTCTTTCTGGAAAGATTTCATACGCTCCTGAGTACTGCGCATAAGTTCCCAATCAATAGTATATTTCTGGATAAGAGAAGCATAAAGAGCAGTAATGGCAGCCATGATAAAAAGCATAACATGGAAATTACTTTCACCAACCAGCATGATGATTGGGTCCATTATAATTCCCACAATCGATCCGATTATTTCCCTGCCTTCCTGTCCGATCAGAACGATCCCAAGCATAAGGGATATACCTACAGCTATGACAAATCTTTCAAGCAGCTGTTTTAATTTTGCATTTTCCAAGGCAACCATCACCGGCATTTTTCATTTAATTCAATTCAAATACTTATCAAGGACAACGCGTATATCATCAAATACGCTATTTATATCCTTTTCACCATTGATATGCACCACTAAATTCTTATTAGCATAATAATCTATCAATGGCTGTGTTTTATTTTTATAGGATTCCAGACGCTGGCGAATGACTTCTTCCTTATCATCATCACGCTGGTACAATTGGCCACCACAGGAATCACATACGCCTTCATTTTGTGGAGGATTAAACCTCACGTGATAACTTTCGCCACATTTACACATGTAACGACCGGAGAGACGGCCTACAAGTTCTTCATCCGGAACATCAATATTCAACACTACATCCAGTGGCATTCCTATTTCTTCAAGAATACCATCCAGGGCATCAGCCTGTGGTATAGTACGTGGATAACCATCTAACAGGTAACCTTTCTTGCAATCAGGTTCAGCCAGACGATTCTTAATAATACCAATCAGAACTTCATCAGGCACAAGTTCTCCGCGGTTCATATATTGTTCTGCTTCTTTGCCAAGTTTGGTACCTTCCTTTACATTGGCCCTGAGGATATCCCCCGTGGATATATGGGGAATATCATAGTAATTGGAAAGTTCTTTGGCCTGAGTACCTTTTCCGGCACCCGGTGGCCCAAATAACACCACATTCATATTTTTACTTCCTGATATTAATCCTGTCCGAAGAAAGACCGCATCATTGGATGCATTTCCATCATTTGTTCAGAAGCTATATCCTCATACAATCTATATACGATACTTACTGTCAGCAAAAGACCAGTACCGCCTGCTCCTCCAATGGTACCAAGCATACTGGCAACCAATGTAAGAGCACCTATAAATGCACCACCAATTACCGTAACCTTTGGTATGTAACGCTCCATCACTTTTTCGATACTGCCAATATTTCTTCTGAAACCGGGAATCTGCATTCCTGAATTGAACACTTTTTTGGCCGTGGGTTTGGCACCCATTCCTGTAGTCTCTATCCAGAACAGTGCAAAGATGATACCACCAGCAATCAACATAAATGCGTCTACAAATACATGGAGACCAATCTGCCAGAGTTCAGGGGCAGCCACACCATAACCGGTAAAGGTTTCCTGTACTAAAGAAGGAATCCAGTCATAAGGGCTGTTAATAGGTGCCAGATAATACATTACACCGTTGATAGGGGTTGAACCGGAGTATTCTCCGAGGAACGTAATACCACGACCTGCAAGCATAAGACCAATTAACTGTATGTTTGCCTGTAGTGCCCTGACAAGAATCATCGGCAGAACTGAAGCATAGATCAGTTTCACAGGGAAACGACCTCTTGCCCCTTTCACAGAACTGTGCGCCAGAGGAATTTCAATACGGGTACTTTCTGCATATACAACCAAAAAGAAAATTGCAACTGTAGTGATAAGCGCCAGTATTCCTCCCTGTATCAGGATAAACATGAAACCATCACCGGAGAAAAGATAATCTGCTCCTACATTCTGAATGATATAAAGCCATTTGGGAATAATACCGGAAGGCAATCCGGATTGATCGGGTATCCAGTTAATTAAACCGGTCACAATCTGCTGTGAAACACCCGCAACAATGAAAAGTCCTACACCGGATCCAATACCCCACTTGGAAACAATTTCGTCCATAAAAAGGATCAATACTCCACCCACACATATCTGGAGGAATATCAGGAATGTAATTACTCCCAGACCCACTCCCAGAGATGCGGCAATCCCTGCATCAGGCTGAATGTAACCCCCAATGATCT
>JASMTL010000148.1:0-19401 GCA_041694315.1 Methanosarcinaceae archaeon
ATGCAATCCTTTTCGTTCCATTTTATATTCTTAAAAGTTACTCTGCAGGGAATTTCCTTCCCGGTGCTGGAATGTAGCCTGATGTCTGCGCTATAAGGCCGGTTTTGGTTTAATGTTTCCTCTACAGAATCCAGCACATGCCTGTATCTAAGCGGATATAGGTCTGTAATGTCCATCATTTTAAGCTCATCAGCAGAGTATCCTATCCACTTCTCAAGTATTTTGTTTGTATAAAGCAATGCTCCTCTTTTATCGGTAACTATAATTCCTTCTTTTACATTGTCAATCAATATCTGCAAATTATTGATTTCTTTTTGGACAGATGCCTTTTTATGCATATTTGATAGGACTTCCCCTATCTGTTTTGCTATAGTTTCGAGATCATGTCTGGATTTATCGGGGATCTCATATTCAGAATGTGAGGATAGATAGAGAGCAGCTATTATTTCGTTGTGGTATCGAATCGGAATTATTGCAGTTCCATGCAAGCCTTCATACCGGAGGTTCTTGCCGCTGGTAATTGCGCTGAGTTCGGAATGATGTTTATACACCGCCTGTCCGCTCATCACCAGTCGTGTTTGTACTGAATTCCTTTCATAGTGAGAGGTGCTATTCACAAACTGCTCAGACAGCCCGTGATGAGCTACCAGCTCCAGGTCTCCTGTTTTATCGTCAACAAGATACAGGGCTCCTGAATCAATAGGTGTGATTCGCAGTGCAAGGTCCAGTAGCCTGTTGAATGTCTCGCTCTTTGATGTGGCAGAGCTGAGAACACTGTCAAGATCATACTGCAGATGCATAAAATCATTGGCATGTTTTCTTTCTGTGATGTCTACAATGATACCCTGCAAATATGTTACTTTTCCATCCTCGTCATATTTTATGAAGGTTCTTTCATCGATCCACCGGACATCTCCAAATTTTGTCATTATCCTGTATTCCTGATTGAAATCGGTATGTCCCGCATCGATTCTTTTTGCGAGTTCTTTCTGGACCCGTTCCAGGTCATATGGATGTACTATGTCAGCATAGACCAGTTTGCCCGAAAGGAAATCATTGACAGTGTAACCAAACTGTGTTACATTCTCGGAGACGAATTCAACAGGCCAATCCTCTTCAGCCCACCATATGAATACGACTGCAGGGCTGTTCTTGATAACGTCAGAAAGAACTGATTTTATTTCACTTGATTTTTTCAAATCTTCCATATACTGGTACAGTTCCTCATCAGCCAGTTTTTGCTGGATTATATTCCACATTCCCTGCATGAGTAACTTCAGCTGTCTGACATCTGTAGGTGTATAATCCTCTCCCTTATTGGCAACACCCACGATCCCCGCAATTCTACCACCTTCAAAGATGGGAACGCTCAGATTTCTCTGGATTAATTTTTGGTCTGTATCTTTATCAGCTAAATATTCGTTGTTCATTATGGGGGTGCGATGGTAAAGTGCTTCGTCCCATATACTGTAACTCTCTGCCGGAGCCTTGTCTGAACTCTGTTTACCGTTTGACCAGGAAATAACCGCATAGTTTGTTTCAGTTTCATCCAGGAATGCCAGAAACCCAATTTTGCTCTCAGTTAGTAAAACTGCCTGTTCACGCGCATAATCCATAATTTCCTGAATTGAGGAATCAGACATGGCATAGAGTTTTAAGAGTGCTTCATGGCGTTTTTCTTCAAGGAACAGGGCGTTTTCAACATTCTTTCTTTCTGTTATATCAACAATTATACCCTGCAGGTATGTCACATCACCTGTATCACTGTGCTGGATTTTTGTGCGTTCGTCCACCCAGCGCACATCTCCATCTTTTGTCAGGATACGATATTCTTTGTTGAACTGCCTGTTCCCCTCTGCAACACACCGGGCCATCCCCTGGCGTACTTTCTCTATATCATCAGGGTGAACGATATCACCGTAAACCAGGTTATCCGATGTGAAATCTTCAACTTCATATCCGAATTGTGTAATGTTTTCCGAGACAAATTCCACGGGCCAGTCATCTTCTGCTCTCCACAGGAAAACAATTGCAGGGCTTGCATTGACGATATCTTCAAGTACACTTTTCATTGTTGGTGTATCAATACCTGCAGAAAAAGAATTTTCATTTTTCGGGGATGGATGATTTGGGGTTGTGATGTTACCACTACTGCTGATTGATCTTATTTATTAAAAATGGTATCTAACCACTTATATAATATACTGTAACGAATCAGCATTGCAATTGCTGTTTCCATATTTTTCCTCTTTCAATTCTGTTTTGTCTGTTGGCCCCACTTGAAGAGGGCAGTACTGCCGTATCGTATCCTTTTTCCTGTAACAAATATTCGTATTTCCCGGCTCTTGTCTTGCCATTGAAAAGGATTTTACGTATGTTGGGTGCTATCATTTTAAGCATGGAAAAATCATTAATAACCTCATACCTGATTTCAGAATCTCCACTTCCTTTTCGTTCTGCTTCCCTGAAAACGTCCCAGAGGCCGATTTTATGTTCTTTTAGGATTCTCAATTTTTCTGGATATTCCTTTTTGTCAAGTTCCTCTCCGATAGAATTGCCTGTGAGTTTCCAAAAATCATTTCCTTTATTGGCATAATATCTTTGTTGCCTGAGGGATTCTTCTCCTGGCAGGGAACCCAGAATTAATATTTCTGTATCGTGGTGGATTATCGGTTCAAGTCCTTTTTTTGCCATCCTCAAATTTGATGTGCCTATATTACAAAAGATATATGATACAGAGAATGCTTATTCTACTGCCATGAGTTTTCTGAAAAAATGGTACGATAAAGTTTCTCGCAAAAAAGAGTTCACAACTCTTTATAGACGCGGTGAAGAGGTATATGGGAGTGGGTATGTACTTTTTGAAATGGGTAAGTATGAAGAGGCGCTGGATAAATACAATGAGGCGGCCGCTATATGGGGTGAACTGGAAGCTAAATTAATTGAATTTGAAGATGATATGGCAGATGATCTGGCAAACTTGAGAAAGAAATGCCAGAATGTTCTTTACAGTCGTTGTTTTGTCCTTTACAAGATGGGAAAACATGAAGAGGCCCTTGAAGTGATTGATAGTTTTCTGGAGGATTACCCGGAAGATCCTGATAAATGGTTTGGACATGGATTTGTAATGCAATCGATAGGACAGTATCAAAAAGCGGTCGAATCCTTTTCCAGATGCCTGGATCTGGATCCTGCTTTCTCAGATGCGTGGTACTGTAAAGCCACTCTTCTTTATCACAATGATGAATTTACGCAAGCACTTGAATGTTATGATATGGCGGCACAACATTCAGGTGTCAAGGATTTTGCATTTCCAAGATATTCATTTTTGAACATAGATCCAAAACCCAAACTTAAAAAAGATGCTGCGGGCATTTTATATGGGAAGGGTAATACTTTGTTCAAATTGGAGCGATTTGAAGAGGCTATAGAGGCCTTTAAAGGTGCCCTCGATATAGAGCCAGAATCTCCCAAAATATGGCAGGGCCTTGCAAATACTTACCTGAAAATTGGAAATTATGATAGGGCCAATAAAGCCTTTACAAAGTTATTGGAACTTGATCCTGAAAATTCTCAGGCAAAAGATCATATATACCCTGACAATCCTGCTGAAGAGAATGGGTGAGTATCTTCAGTACATATGCTTGTCTTCTTTTTCTTCCCATTCGGACAGCAATTGCTGGCATTCTTTGCTGTCCAGCTTTTCCATATTCATTCCTGTGTCATTATGGTCTTTGCAGAGGGCCCTGTATATCTGTCCGTCGTCAAATCCGATCTTTTCTACCTCGGTCATTGTTGTCCCATAATAAAGCGTTTGGATGCGTGCCCAGTACAGAGCGGACATACACATGGGACATGGATAAGAGGTAGTATATATTTCGCATTCAGACAGGTCAAATGTTTTCAGCTTTGATGAGGCCATCCTGATTGCCATTATTTCGGCATGTGCCGTGGGGTCATTCGAATCAAGCACCCTGTTATGCGCTCTGGAGATTACAGTTTTATCTTTTACAATTACAGCTCCAAAAGGCCCTCCATGGTTGTTTCTCATGCCCAGTCGGGCTTGCTCGATGGCAATTTCCATGAAATTATTCAGTATCTTTGCCTCCGGATACACGTTTCTTAATTTTACCAATTTCATTTAAGAGGATTTCAGCGGCATCTTTTTCCTTTTGCCCTCCGCATTTGTAGGTAGTTTCTAGGCACTGGTCAATCAGGTCGAGAAATTTATCATTTTCTGTTAATTCATAGCGAGTCGCATGGATGGCTGCCTCAATAACTGCTGTAAGACCCCGATTAATGGCTCTGGGTCTATGATAGTTAGCCACTGCATATATTGGGATAATTTCTGCTGTCATGGCATGTTCTGTATGTTTTATTTCATCGCATTTGAAAATAACACTGCTGGCTGAATTTTTTAGCAATGGTATATTTTGTGAATTCAGGGGATGATATTTGAAATTCTCATCTTCGAGATTGGAAAAAGTCGATTTAATAAAAAGTAAGGGGTCACAGGTCACATTGGCAGCAAAAATTTTCTCAAGTTTCACATTTTCATAAGTTGTGGAGCCTTTATAAAGTCTTATGAAAATCCTGTCATCTTTGCGGATCAGGCCAATGGGGGCAGCGTTGGGATTTTCTATGCCGCAAGTCAATATGATCTCGGAAATCCCCTCGCATATACCGTATTTGTCAAGTTCTGAAACTTCCATCAAAACCGCATACCTCCCATGATTGAAAGGAAAAGTCCGCCTATAATTATATCTGCAGTTGAACCGGGGTTTATTTTCTTTTTGAGTAACTCTTCATCAAATTCAATTATTGAAGGAATTGATGCTTCATAACCGGATGTTTCTATCTGTGTGACAATAGCAGTTGCTTTTTCTGAAACCTCAACTGCAGTTTCCCGGTTGAACTTAGTCTGTATGAATGTATCGGGATTGTTCGACAATAAGTTGAGGAAAGTGTAAACAATGGAGCAATTTATGTCTGTACAGATATCTTTTCCTTCCACAAGGCCAGTTATTTGTTCGCTGCACCGGCTGCACAGCTTAAAACCATTGGTCCACTCTCTAGCTATCATGTCATAGTTTGCGGATAGTTCCATCAATTCGAAAAGACTGGTTTGATTTTTCCTTAAGTTTGTGACGGAATCCGAATCATTGAGGTCAAGGTCCTCTACATCCTGTACGCAGACACCTGCTTTCCCAAAGGCCTGATAGAAGTTAATAGAATCCTCAACATCTGTGTGTTTAACTATCCACCGGGCTCTCTCAACGGTTTTTTCCAGATCAAATGTTTCGTTTTCCTGACTTAGCTGACCTGCAGCTTTTGCGAGGGGGAGGAGGAGTAAAAATGCACCAAAATGTGTGTTTCCTCCTTTTTGCCATTTATTGCTTTCAACAACAGCTTCTTTGAGCAATTCCCCGATCCTTTCTTTTCCAGAAGCAGCCTTTTCAAATACTGGATAAACACCTGTGGCAGATGCCAGGAAATGTTCATAACGGGTGTCGGCAAAATCATGCATCCTGTCGATATTTCCGGGTTTGGGTGATGCCGACACCTCCAGTATCATTGCAAGCTGGGCACTGCGGGCAACTTCGGAGGGTTGCATCTTGTAACAGGAGTCCATATCCCCACCGTTTATTTTTTTCTGGCTTGATCGAGGATGTAATCAGCCATTTGTTTTTTGAGTTTCATGTAATCTTGCGGGGAGAGGTCTATAAGATCCAGCACACCATCTCTCATGAAACAGGGTTTTGTGATCTTACAACACCATGCAAGGCTGCCAAAACAGGTACTATCACCGTATTCAAGAGGGGTACCTTTTACAAATTCCATTTTCAGGTTTGCAAATTCCCGGGGACTGAAGCCCAGTTGTTTGGCTTTGTTATGTACAGCACAGGGTTTTACAGGGAGGCAACAGAAAGTCAGTCCTCGCAGGTCCCCCTGTCCCCTGCAAATATGTTTTGGAGCATTATACCAGCCGGTGATTTCCTGAAACTCAGAAACAGCATCTACAAGGGAGTCTATAAGTTCCGGAGAATCCGTTGCCTGTCTCCCCACTGATACCATATCTGCACCTCTGGAGAACATCTCTTTTGCATCATCAAAGCTATGTACCGAATTATTGCCTATCAGGAAAATACGTGTTGCATCCCGGATGCGGCGGATAGCGTCAAGGTCTGCACCTGCACCTTCTTTCATGGCATCGACATGGATGATATCGGCACCTGCATTTTCAATTGCTTTTGCAAGTTCTATATCATCAACGACATTTGCCCTTATCTTGATTGAAAGTACGACACCAGTTTCTTTTATCTGTCTTATCCATTCTGTAAGACGCGGGAGGTCTTCCATCAGGGTCTCTCCAACCCCTGCTTCTTTCATCTCAGGTTGGCGACAGTGTGAATCCAGTTCCATTACTGCACCTGCATCCCTGATAATTCCAGCCACATCAAGTAAAGGTTTAAGTTCACTGCTGCGCAGGTTTATTCCCACTGTCCCATCGAAATCAACGGCATTTAGCTCTTTTGTGATAAATTCGATCGGCTCCTGTGATACGAATTCTTTTCTTCCTCTTTCTATGAGTTCACATGCTGCAGCATTGGTTCTCTCATCAAGGTTGTATCCGCCCATTATCACAAGTGCGGCACTTTTGCCATAACTGTTTACGAATGAGCTGTCTGTAATACCCGCCATTGGAGCGATGGCGACTGGATTTTTGAAATGGACATATCCTATATTCAGGTCAAAAAGTTCTTGGGTCACTTTGAAAGCCTCTATTTCTCGTTATTCAGGGGTCAATAGAAGAGACTTCAGCATATTAATTTTACGAATTGAAAAATAGGATGAACAATGAAAAATAAAGGATCAATCAGTTCAGATCGATCCTTTCAGCCGTTGCAATGTATACAATGCTTTCACATATGTTGCATGTATGGTCGGCAATACGTTCCAGATACCTGAGAACAAACATCATTTCCACTGCATTTTCAATAATGGTTGAGTTGTCGATCATCATATGGACCAGATCCTGCCAGCCTGCGTAAACATTCCTGTCGACGATGTCATCTTTTGTAGTGATATCTTTTGCCAGCTCACTATCCAATTCTGCATAGGCTGTAATGGACTGTTCTATCATTTCCTCACATGTGGATATAATAGCTTTACATTCAGAAATTGAAAGAGCCTTCTCCGAATCCATCTTTTTTACTCTCTTGGCCACATCTACTGCCAGGTCGCCCATTCTTTCAAGATCAATTGATATTCGATAAGAAGCCGTTATCAGTCGCAGGTCACTGGCAATTGGCTGCTGTAATGCCAGTAATTTTGTGATTCGGTTTTCAACCTTCTCCTCAAAATCATTTACTGTATGGTCCATTTCAATGATTTCCTGGGCAAGTTCTTTATCAATATTTGCAAGTGCCTCTATAGATTTCCGAAACATCTCCTGGGATACAGCACTCATATCAGAGATATTCTCTTTTAGTTCATCCAGTTCAGCATGGTATTTTTCACGAACCATTCAATCACCCGAATCTTCCTGTGATGTAGTCTTCAGTACGTTTTTCCTTGGGGTTTTCGAATATCTGGTTTGTTTCTCCAAACTCGATTATTTTTCCCATAAGGAAAAATGCGGTGTAGTCAGAAATTCTGGCTGCTTGCTGCATATTGTGAGTGACAATTACAATTGTGTAATCCTTTTTTAATTCAAGGATCAGGTCTTCTATCTTATTTGTAGATATGGGATCAAGGGCACTGCATGGTTCATCAAAAAGAATAATCTCCGGTTCTACGGCCATGGTTCTTGCAATACAAAGTCTCTGCTGCTGTCCTCCACTGAGGTCCAGGGCCGATGAATCCAGCCTGTCAGATACCTCTTCGTAAAGAGCTGAATCCTGCAGGGTTTTATCTACAATCCCTTTTATGTCCTTTTTGGGAACTTTGTGGATTTTTGGGCCATAGGCGATATTATCGAAAACTGACATGGGGAATGGGTTTGGTTTCTGGAAAACCATGCCCACCTTCTTTCTGAGTTCAACTACATCCACATCTTCATCGTAGATGTTTTTATTATCTATTTTGACTTTGCCTTCGATATGACATACTTTAATAAGATCATTCATCCTGTTTATACAGCGTAAAAATGTGGATTTTCCACATCCTGAAGGACCTATAAGAGCAGTTACACTTTTGCTGGGGATTTTTATATTTATGTCCTGAAGGGCTTGATTGGAGCCATACCATAGGTTGAGATCCTCGACCTCGATGTCTGCGAAATCATTAATTCCACTCATATCTTATCCTCAAAAAATTATCTGTTAAGCTTATTCCTGTAATGTTTTCTGATAATAATTGCAATACTGTTTATGAGCAGTACCAATATCAATAACACAAGAGCAGTTCCGTACTGTATGGGTCTGGTTTCCATAGGGTTGAGACCGGAAGTAGCCAGTATGTACAAATGATATGGCAAAGCCATGAATTGTGAAAATACAGACTCCGGCAGACGTGGCAAGAAGAAAGCTGCACCTGTAAACAGTATAGGGGCAGTTTCACCTGCAACCCTGCCGATACTCAGGATGATTCCAGTTACTATTCCGGGTAAAGCTTCTGGTAATACTATACTCCTTATGGTCTTCCATTTTGTCACACCTAGTGCAAGAGAAGCTTCCCTGTGTGCCAGAGGAACGGTTATCAGGGCTTCTTTGCTTGCCCTGATTACCACTGGCAATATCAAGAGGGAAAGAGTGAGGGATGCCGAGATAATTGACGGTTTGAATGCTAAAAATTTGACAAACAATGCCAATCCGAACAGTCCGAATACTACGGAAGGGGTTCCGGCAAGATTGTTGATTGCCATTTCAATGATCCATTTTGAACGGCTTTCCTTTGCATATTCATTCAGGTAGATCGCTGAAAGAACGCCAAGGGGGATTGCTACAGCCATAGATATGCCAACAAGATATGCTGTCCCCATCAAAGCGGGATAAATGCCACCTTCTGTCATCCGGTTTTTTGGCATCTCTGTTAGGAATTCCCAGCTTATTATGCTGTATCCCTGTAATACAATGTACAGTATAAGAATTGTCACAAATGCAATAACAATCCATATACATGCTCTGAGGAAACCAAATGCTATTTTTTCGGTAGTTCTTGAATCCACTCAGAGCCCCTCCTTGAGTTTATATTTACTCTTTATCCTATCTGCAACCATATTTATTATGAAAGTCGTAATGAACAATACCGAACCAACTGCAAACAATGCATGGAAATGTGGGCTGCCTTTGGGCACTTCTCCCATTTCAAGTGCAATGGTTGCTGTCATTGTCCTGACAGGATCAATAAATCCTTCAGGGAAGCCGGGTATTATAGCCATATTACCTGTTACCATCAATACTGTCATTGTTTCACCGATTGCTCTGCCTACTCCCAGTATTACTGCAGCAGATATTCCGGAAAGGGCAGCCGGCAACGTTACTTTATAAATTGTCTGCCATTGTGTGCCTCCCAGGGCTAATGAACCTTCTTTAAGTGCCTGTGGTACCGCATTAATGGAATCTTCTGAAATTGAAATTATTGTGGGTAATGCCATCATTGCAAGCATTATAGAACCCGTAAGGGCTGTTTGGCCTGTGGGTAAATCAAAAATTTCTTTTATAATGGGGACCAGGACTACCAGGCCAAAGAAACCGTATACAACGGAAGGTATGCCTGCAAGAATCTCAATGAATGGTTTAAGTAAGTCAGCAATTCTTGGGCTTGCCAACTCTGAAATATATATTGCTGCAGCAACACCCAGGGGTACAGCTATGGCTATTGCACCTGCTGTGACCAGCAATGAGCCAAATAAAAGGGGCAGTATTCCAAAGCGTGGTGGTGTTGAAGCGGGGTACCATGAACTACCTGTTATGAAACCAGTAAAAGAAATTGTTTCGAATAACA
This sequence comes from Methanosarcinaceae archaeon, assembly GCA_041694315.1. Lineage (GTDB taxonomy): Archaea > Halobacteriota > Methanosarcinia > Methanosarcinales > Methanosarcinaceae > Methanohalophilus. The sequence continues at coordinate 9,949 of JASMTL010000148.1, forward strand.
GATATCCATCTCTAAAAAGAAAAATACAAATGAAGAGAAGGACAACGACAGTCGTTGCCGCTGCTAAGAACAGGCCGGTTTCAATGCCCTTCTCTTTAAGTCTTCTATGAAACATCGCGCACCTCTATGGGTTAATGCTTCAAATCATTTACTCTACAGGGAAGTATCCTACATCGTAGACGATCTCTGTACCTTCCTCACTCAGTATAAAGTCTGTGAAGTCAGCTGCGAGACCGGTGGGCTGTCCGTCTGTGTAGAAGTGAAGTGGCCTGGCAAGTGGATAGTCGCCTGTAAGTATGTTCTCAGCAGTAGGTTCTACCATTCCGTTACCCTTGTCGACGGCTACACCTTTTACATTGTCAGTGAGGTAGGCAAAACCAATGTAACCGATTGCTGCATCGTTCTGTGAAACGGATTGTAACACTGCACCGTTTGAACTTGTGGAAATTGCATCTTCACGGAATTCGTTGTCTTCACCGAGTATTTCTTCCTGGAAGTAGCCATATGTACCGGAGCTACTGTCACGGTTAATAACTACGATTTCCTTGTCAGGGCCACCTACATCTTTCCAGTTGCTGATGGAACCATCATAGATTCCCTTTATCTGGTCGTAGGTCAGCTGGTCTACGGGATTTGCCGGGTTTACTACTACTGTGAGTCCGTCCCATGCGATTACGTGTTCAACAGGGTCAATTCCGTTTGCTTCAGCATTCTCTATCTCGGAGTCTTTCATCTTCCTGGAAGCCATTGCAATATCTACATCCCCATCTATCAGGGCTGCGATGCCTGTACCGGAGCCGCCTCCACTGATACTGATTGAAGCCTCAGGATGATTTGCCATGTAAGTTTCAGCTGCTGCCTGTGCAAGGGGGAGTACAGTTGTTGAACCTTTTACATTGATTTGTTCTGCTTGTGCAGCTTCTTCAGCACCGGTTGAACCTTCATCACCAGTACCTTCTGCTGTTTTCTCGTCGTTGCTGGCACAGCCGGCGGTGAATAACGCCAGCACCATTATTAGAGTAAGTGCTATTGAAAGTATTTTCGACCTTTCTACCATAGTTACATTATCCTTTTCCTTTTGAAGGCTTAAGCCTCGGAAAAAGTAATGGATACCGTACTTATAGTCTTTGTCGCAATATTCTATATTACACTATATTTGTACCTATAGTCTATATAGATATATTGTGCATGTAAAACTGATACCTAAAAAAGAATAGAGGGTTTCCAGCAGGTTTTTGCGTTAGGATTTATGGGGGAAGTACCCTACATCGTAGATAATCTCTGTACCTTCCTCACTCAGTACAAATTCTATGAAGTCTGCTTCAAGGCCGGTGGGCTGTCCATCTGTGTAAAAGTGAAGTGGCCGGGCCAGTGGATATTTGCCCGAAACTATATTTTCGGTAGTAGGCTCAATTATTCCATTTCCAGTATCGATATCTACGGCTTTCACACTATCACTCAGGTATGCAAATCCTATGTATCCAATAGCTGCATTTTTCAGGGTGACTGCCTGGACAATGGCTCCATTTGAGTCCCGGGACACCAAATCAGGGCGGAAATCCTCTTCTCCCAACAGTTCGTCCTTGAAATAACCATAGGTTCCGGAACTGGGGTCACGGTTCTGTATTATTATTTCTTCATCCTTGCCACCGACATCTTTCCAGTTGCTGATGGATCCATTATAGATTCCCTTTATCTGTTCAAAGCTCAGCTGGTTTACAGGATTTGCCGGGTTTACAACTACTGTGAGTCCATCCCATGCGATTACATGTTCTACAGGATAAATTCCATCTGCTTCTGCTTCTTCTATTTCGGAGTCTTTGAGTTTCCTGGAAGACATTGCAATATCCACATCACCCTCTATCAGGGCTTTAATACCTGTGGTTGACCCTCCGCTAGTAACATTTATTGATTTCTCAGGATGATTTTCCATATATATCTCAGCAGCTGCAAGTGCAAGGGGGAATACAGTAGTAGATCCTTTTATGTCAATATTTTCGACATTAACATCTTCTGTTAATGTTTCATTTGACTTCTCATCTTGTGTGTTGTCATTTTCATTAAGACATCCTGCAGCAAATAATACCAACAGTAAAATGAGTATAATTATTAATGGCCTGTGTGATTTTACCATATTAACCCTCTGGTGTAAATTAGGTTTCATTTTAAAAGAAGTGTTTTATCCATTTATAAATATTTAGTCTCATATAGTATATATGCCTATATATTTTTATTAAGGTTTTCATCACTCTTCATTATTAAATCTAAAAAAGGTTGAGCAGCCAATATTGCTCAGTCTCTTTTTGGTATTATGTGATTGCAATTGCTGCAAAAGTATATGCTCATATTTCCCAGACGCCTGTTTTCAAGACCCGAGTTACAAAAATAACATCGCACATTACCTGGCACAATCCGGGTCATTGTTTTTGCACTCATTTTCCTTCGATTCCACCTATGAGGAATCTGTAAAGGTCCATTTCTTCATTGTCGAGGTTTCCGTTGATCCTTCCTCTGTATATTGTATGGGAAAGATCCGGATTACCGTTTTGGGATTTGAGTACCTTTTCATTTTTCTCAATGCATTTCATATTGTCTATCACTTCCTCCACCAAAACAAATATTGTATTTCATTAATATATACTTTATCCCTAATATCCATATATCCATTTTTAAATCATTATTTCATCTGGCCGGAAGATGTAAAATAGGAAAAATAATATGCATGTCTATCCATAATTGGTCGAAGGGAAGAGTATGAATGATATATTAATTAAGAACACTAAAGTTTTTTATAAAAATCAGTTGCAATCCGGTGAAGTGCTTATAGATGAGGGTAAAATAAAAAAAATTGCCAAAAATCTGAAGGGGGAGGATGCGGACAGGCATATTGATGCACACGGGGGACTTACTATTCCTGCAGGCATCGATGTACATGTACATTTCCGGGAACCCGGTATGACCCACAAAGAAGATTGGTACTCAGGAAGCTGTGCAGCAGCTGCAGGTGGTATCGGGACAGTTGTGGAACATCCAAATACATTGCCGCCGGTTCTTGACAGAAAATCATTCAGGGAAAAATTCAAACTGGCAAATCGTAAATCCATCATTGATTTTGGAATTAATGGCGGTGTAGGGGAGAATATCGAAAAACTGGAAACCCTCTGGGGACTGGGTGTTACGGCTTTCGGTGAAATATTCATGGCAGAATCAACTGCCGGTTTGGGGTTGGATTCAGAATTGCTAAAAAAAGCTCTTGAAACGATCCAGCAACTTGGAGCACTGGCCTGTGTCCATGCAGAAGATGAAAATATCAGGCGCGATAATGAAATTTTGCTCAAGAAAGATTTCACTCCTCAATCTCATTCCAGAATTCGCTCCAATCAATGTGAGGCAATGGCAGTTAAGAATGCACTTGAATTGTCCGGTCTGACATCCGTTAATACTCATTTTTGCCACATCAGTACCCTGGAAGCTTTTGGTCAGTTAAAAAGGGAAAAATATAGTCTTGGAAAAGAGGACGTTTCGCGTCATTTAAGCTTTGAGGTAGCTCCCCATCATCTTTTCCTATCAGATCAGGATTGGGATAGACTTGGTACTTTTGGTAAAATGAATCCTCCCCTTAGGAACCGAAAAAGTGTGAAAGCACTTGTTAATGGAATAAATGATGGTACTGTGGATGTTGTAGCTTCGGATCATGCTCCTCACAGGGAGTCGGAGAAGGAAGGGGACATTAAGAGCGCGCCTTCAGGTGTACCAGGGGTAGAAACCCTTATGCCCCTTATGATGGTGGGAGTCAAAAGAAATCTTTTCCCTCTCAAGCGTCTCATTGAAGTCACAAGCAGCAATCCGGCAAGAATTTTCGGACTTGACAACCATGGAAAAGGTACTTTTGCTGAAGGCTATGATGCTGATTTAATAATCATGGACCCCGGGAATGTGCAACCTATTTATTCAGATATGCTGCACAGTAAGGCTGGATGGACCCCGTATGAAGGAATGAAGGGCATTTTCCCTGAATATACCATTTCCCGTGGGGAAATTATCTGGGATGGGGATATTGTAGGAAGGCGGGGAAGGGGCAATTTCCTTCCAGGTACCGGCTCTGTTAAAGGCGACGATTGATGTACATACTTTCTTTTTTTGTGTCCATGGTGCGCAAAATTTTATATGCACTATGGACTATATCCATAGAGCATGGTACGTAACAAATATCCGGTTCATACGACGCTCAGTTCGGATGCCATTAAAGTTCTTGATAGGTATGAAAAAGAACTTGGTGCTAAAAACCTTGTACTCGAAAAAGCTTTACTCTCGCTTGACAAGGGGCGCTTCAGGTCGAAGATGGATGCCGGTAATTTACAATGTTCAATAAAACGTATAAGCACCGGTGTTGTTGGGCTGGATGATATGCTGGAGGGGGGTATTCCGGAAGGATTCTCAGTCATTGTTACAGGTCCACCCGGGACGGGAAAGACCACTCTTTGTATGCAATATCTGATGGAGGGCGTAACCAAAGGAGAGAAGTGTGTTCTTTTTTCTTTTGAAGAACGTCTTCCCCAGCTGGTGCAACAATTTATGAGATTTGGCTGGGATGTTGCAAAATACATCGATGATGGCTATCTGGAAGTTTTTGGGATGTCGATGTTGACCTTTGAAGAGATCACAGAGATTATTGAGACATATAAGCCCCGACGCATAGTGTTTGATTCTCTTAATGTATTTAGCAATCCTGAAAATTTCCGCAATTCCGGAGGCTGGCGTTCGTTACACAGGACAATTAAGAATAGAAATATAACTTCCTTTTTAATAACGGAAAAAAAGCATGGTATTGAGACCAAAGACTTTGATGAATATGATTTTCTGGGTGATGGGATCATATTTCTTGATTCCATGCAATTAAATGATATTGATAACACTTTAACTCCTGTTATGGCCATACAAAAAATGAGGGCCACAAAAATAGATCCCACGCCTCAATCCTTCAGATTCGGTGAAAAAGGGATCGAAAAATATCGTTCCGTCCAGACATCAAAAGTCCTGCAAAATAAAATTGGAAGTCAACTGAATGATAGTTCTTATTCAAGGAATGAACCCGGATATTAATGCTGCCAGTAGTGTTGTTACATATATTGCCTGAAAACAGGCTGCACCGCCAATATCTATATAGGCACTTCCTTTTTCTTCTCTTTTCAGGGCCATCAGGGATGCCACAGACCCTGCTATGATTCCGCCGGTCCCGGCGATGAATATGATAGTAGCTGCATTCTGAGGGGCTAATATCAATGCCAGTGGAATTGTAAATATTCCTACATATGAAGGTATCACTATTCCGACCCCGTCAACAAAATCAGCCAGTAATGCAACGACAACCAGCACTATGAGCATTATTTCCAAAGCGACAAAATCCATTTTACTGAAAAGCAGATACAGAATTGTTAACATGGGAATTATAAATCCGCCTACATTAAGTGTGATTTTTGTGTCATAGATCAGGTTTGTGCCTGTTGCAAGTTCTTTTATCACGGGCACGCCGTATGTTTCCTCCAGAAGGAGTGCGTCCCTGTGCATGTGCTGGTTTTTGCGAGTTCTGATTTTGGTTATAGGTATTTCTATATTTGATGCAACTGGCATCAGGAGTAAGATTAAAAAGAGAGGGTATGATGAAATTGGTCCAAGAGTCAGCTGTTGCTTGTAACACAACATGGCCATGGGAAGCAAGGCCAGTATGTATATTATGTAATCTCTCAAACCTATTCTGTTGATGTAGGTGCGCATGCTTACTATCAAAATATAATATTATTTTATATATAATTTATCTGGGAATCAGAGGTCTTCAATGATTCCCTGATATTTTGAAGGATTGCCATTCTCATCACGAATTATAAGGGTCCTTTCAGCAACTTTGCGTATCTGGCCTTCTTTTGTGTATATCCGATATTCCTGATAAAAATCATTGTATCCTTCCCGGCATCTCCTGCTCAGTTCGTCCTCTACTCTTTTCAGGTCGTCTTTGTGGATAATGTCCCCGTAATTAAGATTACCTGACAGGAATTCCTCGGTTGTGTAGCCATACTTTTCAATTTCATCTGATACGTATTCTACAGGCCACCCCTTTTCTACTTTCCAGACAAATGCTACAACAGGAGTTTTTGTAGATATCATATCCACACTCATCTCTTCGGAATTCATCTGGCCTGTGATATCCATCACAAAACCCTGGAAATGGCAGGGTTCATCCTCGATGTCCCTTTCTACAAGGGTCTTTTCCAGCACCCATCTTTCCTGGTCATCAGCAGTTAATATCCTGTAGCGATGGGTATATTCTTTGATACCTTCCTTACAGATGCGGCGTATATTTTCCCTGACTTCATCGATATCGTGTGGATGGATTATCTGTGCATAGGTCTTGTCCCCGGATATAAAATCATCAGTGGTGTATCCGAATTGCTGAATGTTATCGGATACAAATTCAACCGGCCAGTCCTTTTCTGCATTCCATAGAAAAACGATTATGGGATTTTCGTACTCTTGATTTTTGTCCTGCATAGGAATAATTGCCCCCATTATTTCTTTTACATTTCCCTTTTAATTTATCTTCTTTAAGTACCTGTCGAATTTTGTTTTTTTTTGATTTTTTAATTCGTTTCCGGTGACCCAATAGGTTAAAAATGATGGAATTATATTGGAATACTATGGCAGAAAATAATAGTATTAATCATGAGACCAAGACTCTTGGAAGATTGAAGATCGAAGTTCAGTCCCAGCATGGGACCGGCGGCCAGGTGTTGATATGGGCACCCGCTGAAACCAATCAGTATAATTCAATTGTGAAAAGCGATGATGGGTACTGGGATTGTATCTATGCACGACTCTATTCCAGTGTGGAAGAGGCTAATAAGGCATATGATGATTTTTCTTCTGAAGAGCAAATAGACACAATGATGTCCAGATGTGGATTTGGAGGATCTGCCTGCCAGATGATTTAAAGTGATTAGATATGTACCCGGGCAAAACAGGTGCCAAATATGCAGGATATATTCTTTTTGTATTCCTGTTTGTAATAATGGCTTTTGAATGGATATTGGATTTGGGTTATGAATCTCTTATACTGATACCTGCAGCTTTCCTTTTTGGAATGGTCGGCTATTGGATTGGAGGGTTTGCATATTCGATCCTGTGGGAAAATAAGTAATGGGATTAAAATACTCCCAGCCATCTTCCAAGCACAATAATATATAAGATCAATATTACAAGTCCGGCTCCAAATTTAGCATTTTCATGTGGTATTGGCCCTTCTTTTACTACATAGTCTCCAGGTTCCATACTATCACTCATTTAAAGAATATAATTTCATTTATATTTATTTTTCAGGGCAGTTCAGGCTGGTCCAATTCTACATCAAGTACCGGCAGGTCTACGGGATATCCCTCCCTGTTATAGCATTGCCAGCTGTTTTCATCAAAAGGCTTGGCAACAATTATATGCCAGTCCCCGCTTTTACCAAACATTACAAGATCGGCATTTGAGGGCCGATAACTGGGTCCCGGATGGCTGTGCACAGATCCCACGGATTGTACGTTTGGCATCATGAACAATTTGATTACTGCATTCATTTCACTGCTCTCTGTTCCGGGCAGGATCATCACATTGCTTATTATGCCCTTTTCTGTTTCCAGTAAACCCACAAATTCCCGGGGATATGTTGCTTCACTACTTTTCAATATAAATTCCAGTGTTTCTCGGGCAATCCCCTCTACTTTCATATGTTAGATATAATTGCGGTAAGTATATCTTTTTTGTCCTTACAGGAGAAGAACATACAGTATACCGGATATGAGGGCACCTGTGGCAGTTGCTACAAAATTGACTCCACTATTGGACAGGTAACCGTTTTTCTGGAATGTAGCACCAAGTAAACTATCGATATTCGTTCCACCCCATCCGCCTGCACATGTAATAAGTATGGCGGGAATTATCTGATCCACAAACCCAAAGACTACTCCCAGTATTCCTATTACCAGTGCCCCACCAAAGGCTGCAAGTTCTCCAAGGGAAGTTACAGCTCCGTCAGTACCGGTTTTTGTAGGTTTTAAGTTTGTAATCATTCTGGGTGTCTGGCGGGCGGTTGTCCCGATTTCGCTTGCAAGGGTGTCCCCTGCAGCTGTTGCCACGGTTCCCAGGAAAGCATATGTTATTAGATTGCTATGTTGGGGATATATGCCACATGCAATGGCAAGTACAAGTGCGGCAGTACTGTTGCTGAATACATTTTCATAAGTCCGTACTCCACCCTTCTCCTGTGCGATACCCAGATCCAGCTTATAGTTGTATTTGTATTTGGTGAATACCCCCCCGAGTATGAAAAAGGTAAGTAGTAAAACAAACCAGAGGATGTTGCTAAAAACAATAATCAAAACTCCCATAAGTGTAGCACTCAACACTGCGGAAATATCGGCTATATTGGTACGATAGGCCAGATATCCCAAAAAGAGTGCAAAAAAGAAAGCAATCAATAGATGTAAAGGAGCAACTGTGTAACCAAAGGCGGCAAGAACCCACATTGCCATTGCCGAACCCATGGTCATTGAAAAAAGCCGGTCGACAGAGGATGGTATTGATTCAAATAGAGCTGCTGTCATTGCTCCGATTAATGCTATGAAAAATAGAAGTTCATAGGATACAGTGGCTGTCCAGTATGCATACCATGAGCCTGCTATGAAGGCAGAAGAGGCTCCTGCTACTAATAAAGCAAGGCTTGATGGGAGATTGGTGCTATTTTGTTGCAAATATTTGTTGGTGCCGCAGCGCACGATGGTTGCACTTGTGAAGCCAATGGTGGAGATCTGGATTGCTGATACAATTATGTATTTTGGTAGGGAATAGGAATAGTGATTCGCAGTAATACTTATCAAAAGTAGCAAAACTACTGAGACAATAAGATTGGTTATATTCCGATTGCTACTGGTTATGTAGCCATATACACCCGCACCTGCAAAAATCAGGAGTAAGATTTCCCTGCTTAAGAATGGAAATATGAGCATGGAAACTAATGCGATAGTTATTAAATAGAGGGTATAGTTTTTCCCTATATCTTCTCCGGTAAAGCATTTTGGCCAGCCTGTCATGAAAATCAGAGATTTTTTGTTTAATAAAGCACTGATTATTTATAAAAGTCATCTTTTGATGTAATTTATTTTTTAACATGCATTTGTGCAACAAACGAGAAAATTAATTGTTGAGGATCGGTATGAAGCAATTCAGGATTCCAGTTGTAAACAGAAATCATGCATACTAACTATATATTAATGCACTGTTTTTATAGTTTATATTCCAAAACTATATATTACTGTTCTTTCCTTAGGGAGCATTAAGGAGTGGTACAATGAATCAAAATGACTATCTCTTAAAAATTTGCCCGGTTTGCGGAACAGATCTCAGGGAAAACAATGATTA